>JBBTRI010000015.1:5351-20469 GCA_038065255.1 Patescibacteria group bacterium | reverse complement strand
GGACTCTATTGTGCTAAAGTCGGAGGCAATAGATGGCAAGATCTTGGGGAACAAGGTAAGGCGCAAAAACTTTCAGATATACAGATCGTTGAGCTCGCTGCACTGGTGATGCGCATAGAAAACCATTACGAATTTCCTGTTGATACAGAATGGGCATTTGCAGATGGAAAGTTTTTTATCACCCAGAGCCGGCCCATTACAACATTGACACAGAAGAAAGCGAAACAAATCCATTTTGTAAAAACGTATACGCGCGACTATTCCATTATCATCGAACAAGCGTGGCTACATTTTATTGAACAGGACATCAAAAAATTCGGATGGGAAAGTCCGCATTCCTATCCTACGATATTTTACATCAACGATGGCACGATCGAGATTTGGGAAAACGAAGCGGCGCTGGAGTGGCTTATAGGACGACTTCTTGAAGAGAATAAAGCTGGCAGTACTTTTTTTAATACTGCAATTGAGCGTTATCAAGTGCAGCTAAATTCTCTGAAGTTGTATTGGGGAAAAGGCTTTACTGCAGATGTTGAAGAATTGTCATGTATGATAAATCTCATCTTTGAATCTATGGCGGGATTTTTCGTAATGTATTTCTCTTCAATCGATCAGAGAACCCCGCTTTATATAAAAGAAAAAGCAAACGCGTTACGGGAGCAGGATAGTTATTTTGGCAGCAACACCACCTTTATTCGCAAGAGTCTTATTGCACTCTATCCGGAACTGGAAGGATATGAGGCTACTATTTTGAGAAATGAAATCAAGAATCCTCCGAGCAAGGGTGTTTTAAAAGAGCGAAAGAAACACAGCATTGTCTATGACATATCTGTTGTTGAGACAGTATCGTTGGATGAGTTTGCACAAAAAAATCCCACCTTTCATTTTGTTATTGAAACACCACCAGTCGACAGCAAAGAAATAATACAGGGTTCTGTGGGTAGTGCCGGATATGCAAAAGGAGTGGTGCGAATACTCAAAAGGAGAGATCAGATTAGCAGTGTGGTTGATGGTGAAATAGTGGTTTCACCCATGACAACCCCAGACTTTTTACCGGCTATGCAAAAAGGAGCTGCCATTATCACCGATGAAGGAGGAATTATGTGTCATGCGGCTATCGTTGCGCGTGAGATGGGTAAACCCTGCATCATCGGCACCAAGTTTGCCACACGAGTATTGCATGACGGCGACATGGTCGAAGTAGATGCGGATAATGGGATAGTGAGGATTATCAAGCGAGGATAATCGTGATATTGACCAATCTGTTATGTATCGTTATAATCAATTCATATGATGCAGGCTCGAATACAACAAGGTAAGAATACTATTACATTGTCGCAAGAAGAGTATATGCGCCTCAAAAAACAAGCACATGCATACAAAACACTTGCTTCAAAAATTTTTGAATTACGGCTTTCAGATCCGATTGATGAAGTTGTCGCAGATTTCAGAAATGCCGATCTCTATGAGGAAGGATTTTTAAAGGATCTTGATGAAGGACTGCGTAAGTCTTCATATGCAAAGAAATATGCGAATAAAACCTCTTCGAAAAGATCTTGAAGAGAATATTGCGCTCCATTCGCTAAAATGTAAATGGGATAAAGCGAAGAAATTCTTTGAAGCAAATCTTAACCACCCATCCTTAAAAACTGAAATCCTTGAACCGCGATGGCGCGGCATATATTCCTTTCGGCTTGATAGAAAATATCGAGCACTGTTTTTTATTAAAGATGGTGAAGTTGAAGTTTTTTCTATCACTAATCATTACAAAAAGTAATAGTTTGATTGGCAGAGAGTATTACCACTATCGTTGCGCGTGAGATGGGTAAACCCTGCATCATCGGCACCAAGTTTGCCACACGAGTATTGCATGACGGCGACATGGTCGAAGTCGATGCGGATAATGGCGTGGTGAGGATATTGCAGAAAGCATCTATTTGACAGACCGTTATATATAGCATAGTATGAGTATATACTCAATACTAATTATGACACTATGCTTAAAAATTCTAAACTTCTCACGGTAACAGTGCCAAAAGCAACATATACTCGTATTCGCTCTGAAGCAAAAAAACGCAGGACAAGCATTTCTGGCCTTGTTCGAGATGCATTTGAATCATATGCTGGGAAACCCGCGGGATTAGAAGAGGATTTACGTAGCGCCGTTCGAGAGGAAATACTCCAATTAAAAACATTTCTTTTGCCTGCAATTTCGCAAGAAGAGCAGAAGGATATTGAAAAAAGATATGGTACGCCAAAGCGCGTGTCAGTAAAACAGGCGCGATATTCACTTTAGGGGCATTTCTATGGACTGGGTCATTTCCTGGAGTAAAGAGTCTTTAAGGTTTTTGAATAAGAATAAGATTGAAGAAAGTGACATTGTTGATACGCTTCGAAAGGCGAAAGAAAAAATCGAAGGTAAAAATATCAATGTTGATGTCAAAAGGCTAGAGGGAGTATGGAAACCATTTTTAAGAATCCGCATCGGGAAAATAAGAGTGATTGCAGAATTTAATTTTTCAAAACATCAGATATACATTCATCGAATAGATTATCGTGGGAACGTCTATACATAGAGATGTGCTATAATCCCCCATACGTAATAATAAAATACAAAACCAATCGCCGTACTTATGATCAGTGTAACTCTCGACAGATTGACGGAAGACTTTCTTGCGCTATCGAGTCCTCTCTATCTTCAACATATCAAAAAAGCTAGAACAGAAAAGAAAAAATATTCTTCGCATCAAGTGAGGAAGATATTGGGATCGTAGAATTGATATGAATTGCAGTCGGCCGCAGATGAGGTATTTATCGATAGTTACGGCATAAATGCCACTTCTTCTTGACGTATGAGGAGTAGAGTGGTATACTAGCATGAAGACTTACGGAAAGCCCTGTATTGGTTTTACACCGATTGAAGGGATGCACATGATGAACATAGTGGTATGAAAACAACAATCTTGATTATTCAAATGGTGTCTGCCCTGTTTTTGATTGTCTGTGTACTGAT
Organism: Patescibacteria group bacterium; assembly: GCA_038065255.1. Lineage (NCBI taxonomy): Bacteria > Patescibacteria group bacterium. Next base: position 17,456 of record JBBTRI010000015.1, on the reverse strand, counting down.
GCAGAATCGTGGAACGGGAATAGGTACGGCATTCGGAGGAGACGGTAATATTTACCGGACGAAACGAGGTGTTGAAAAAGGCCTCTTTATTATAACAATTCTTTTGAGCGCTCTTTTTATCGCATCGAGTTTGATGGCAGTCATTCTTCAATAGCCACTATCGCCAAAAAATAAATGGCGAGATGGGTATGGCAGTGAGTGATAGGTGAAGTATGGTACAATGGCATTTTTCGCAGTGGAAAAAAAAATCATGGTCGCATGCCTCGCTTGACGCCAAGCTTGTCCGTTCTGCTGGGCGGTTTTGCCTGCCCAACATGCGGCAGTGGAAATATTTGCCGCGCCTTCTTTCACTAAAGGAAAAAATCATTGCGCTTGCCCTTGCCGGTCTCTTTATTGCAAATGGTATATTTTTAGGAAGCATTGGTTTTCGTTCCGTTACGGCGGTAAATCCCGCAGAAGGAGGTTCCTATACGGAGGGTCTTGTGGGTGCGCCGCAATATATCAATCCATTGTTTTTACAGAATAATGATGCAGATCGGGATTTGAGCAATCTGATGTATTCGAGCCTGATCCGGTATGATGAACACCGAAAAGCTATAGGTGATTTGGCGGAAAGCTATGAAGTAAGCCCGGATGGCACCGTGTATACATTTCGCTTGCGGCAGGGCGTAGTCTGGCATGATGGCAAGCCATTCAGTGCGAATGACGTTGTTGCTACGTTCAGCAAAGTTCAAGACCCCGGCCTTAAGAGTCCGCTCTATGTCAGCTTTAAGGACATTAAAATTGAAAAAAAAGATGACCGCACGGTTGTGTTTACGCTTTCCAAAGCATTTGCGCCATTTCTCGACCTTATGACGGTTGGCATTCTGCCTGAACATATCTGGAAGGACATTCCCAATGAACAGATTCCATTTGCAGCATATAATCTGAAACCCATAGGAACCGGACCCTGGAGTTTTAAAACCCTCCAAAAGGAACAGGATGGCACCCTCGTTTCTTATACGGTTGTCCGCAATGAAGTATACTATGCTACCGTACCCCTCCTTGATAAAATAACATTTAAGTTCTATCCGGATACTGATGCCGCGCTGCAGGCTTTGAAGAATAGAAATGTTCAAGGGATTAGCTTTTTGCCTCGTGATCTGAGGGACAGGCTCAAGAAGGATGGCGATCTGGCATATTATACATTCCATCTTCCCCAGTATACTGCGCTCTTTTTCAACCCCGAAAAGCACAAAAGCCTTGCATCAAAAAAAGTGCGCCAAGCCCTTGGGTATGCGATCGACAAAGAACGTATCGTTACTCAAGTGTTTGGCGGAGAAGGATCTGTGATTGCGGGGCCTATTCTTGCAGGGTTTGCCGGCTACGATGAATCATTGAAACCGTATCCGTTTGATCTTGCAAAGGCTGCACAAATCCTGTCTGAGAGTGGGTGGAAGAAGAATGATAGCGGACAGTGGTATCAAGAATTGAGTGGCAAGCAGCCGAAAAGCGTGACATCGGTATACCGCGGCAGAAAAATAACGCGGACAGTCTACGAAACGGTTGTAAAGCCTTCAGCGCCGCTTTCGATAACGCTGGTGACCGCGGATCAGGAGGATTTAGTAAAGACAACACGCATCATAGAAGAAAATTGGAAAGCGCTTGGCATTATTGTTGATGTGCAGGTGAATGACCCTTCGCGTATCAAAGAAGAAATCATTGATCCGCGCGCCTATGATGTATTTGTATACGGGGAAATTATCGGTTCTGATCCTGACTTATATCCATTCTGGCATTCATCGCAAATGAGGGCTCCCGGCTTGAACCTTGCCGCATTTTCCAATAAAGCAGCCGACACACTCCTGGAAGATGCGCGTACGACATCTGATGGCGCGAAACGGCCGGAGATGTACAAAAAATTCCAGCAGATACTTGCCGAAGAGCAGCCAGCGATATTTTTGGTGAACCCTTCCTATAACTATGTAGTACAGAAAAAAATACAAGGCATTAGCGATAATAAATATATTGTCTACCCTTCCGATCGATTTGTTGATGCAGCTCAATGGTACGTGCGCATTCACAGATCGTGGAAGAAATAAATGCCGGAGTGGTGAAACTGGCAGACACGCATGGTTCAGGGCCATGTGTTCGAAAGAACGTGAGGGTTCAAATCCCTCCTCCGGCACCAGAATATAAGATACAGTATGCAACAGACTAATTCATTCAACCGCAGCCGCCGACCATCTCGGCCGCTTGATGCTGTTCAGCAAGGCACGTCGGATGCGGCAAAAAAAACAGAAACACTGGCACCAGGTGGTACGAAGGGAAGGGGCCGACAGTCTCGCGGGCGCCATGACTACCATCGTGTTGAGGCAATGCCGGCACATTTTGAACCGAAGAAAAGCATTGCTCCCGTGCCTTTAATCGGAGCCAAGCGCTTGCGCATCGTTCCCTTGGGCGGCCAGGAAGAAGTTGGTCGTAACATGACCGTGTTCGAATATGGCAATGATATCGTTATTGTTGATATGGGTGTGCAATGGCCGGAGGAAGATATGCCGGGTATTGATTATATCGTACCGAACGCCAGCTATTTGCGAGGCAAAGAAAAAAAGATTCGCGGCGTTATTTTTACTCATGGACACCTAGATCATATTGGTGCTGCGCCGATCCTACTGAAAAATCTCGGTTACCCGCCGATTATCGGCCGCGATTTTACACTGGCGCTTATCAAAGACAAGTGTGAAGATCAGGAAAAGGGTTCGGCTAACCGGCTTAAACAAATTCGCGTGAAATCTTTTACGGATCGCATTAAGCTCGGCGTTTTTGACGCAGGTTTTTTTGAAGTTGAGCACTCCATTATGGATGCCGTTGGCATTATTTTGCGGACTCCCAATGGTACGGTTATCCATATGGGAGACTGGACTATTTCGCACGAACCCATCGATCCCCGCCCCATTGATTATACGCATCTTGCACATCTGCCGCGTCCGACCATTCTTATGCTTGAGAGTTTGGGGGCACTCAAAAAAGGGCTGCCGCCTTCCGAGCGGGAAGTGCACGAGAATTTCCGCACCTTGCTTTCAGATGCGCCGGGTAGGATTATTATCGGGACATTTTCTTCACAGATCCGCCGCATCGCCTATATTCTTGAATATGCTGAAGCGCTTGGCAAACGCGTGGCTCTGGAAGGCTATAGCATGAAGAAGAACATTGAAATTGCCAAAAAACTTGGCTATTTGAAAATGAAAAAAGATACCTTGATTCTGATACAAGATGTTCACAAATATCCTGAAAATAAAATCGTGATTATCTGTACCGGTGCCCAAGGCGAGCTTAACGCGGCACTCTCGAAAATGGTGACCGAAAATCACCGGTTCATTAAAATTCAGAAAAACGATACGATTATTTTTTCTTCCTCAGTTATTCCCGGAAACGAACGCACCATCCAGCGCCTCAAGGACAACCTGTATCGTAAATGCGATAACGTTATTCATACGGACATCATGGATGTGCATATCGGCGGCCATTCGACGGCACTTGGTATGGAAGAAATTCTGCGCCAGTGCAAACCGACATACTTCCTACCCGTGTATGCAAACCACTATTTTCTGAAAGAAGCGGCAAAGATCGCATACCGAATCGGCTTTCCGCGCCAGGATGTTTTTGTGCTGGATAATGGTAGTATACTGGAAGTCGACGAGCGCCGAGTGGCGAAAGTGCTCAAAGAAAAAGCCGACTCAAGCTATGTTTTTATTGATGGACTCGGCGTAGGAGATATTGGGCATGTAGTGTTGCGGGATCGCAAGGCGCTTGCACAAGATGGTATGGTTATGGTGACGGTGATTATCGACGGCAAATCAAAAAATATTATTGGTAACATTCAAATCACTTCGCGCGGTTTTATTCATGTCAAAGAGAATTTAGCTCTTGTAAACGAAACCAAGCGTAAAATTCTCAACGTCGTGAAAGACAACACCTCACAGGATACTGCCATGGATTGGGATCAGGTTCGTAATCAGATTCGCGAAGTCGTCGGGCAATTTTTATTTACCAAAACAGAGCGCCGCCCGATGATTCTGCCTGTGGTGATCGAGGTCTAAGCTCATAAAATCATTTTTTAATTCATAGTTCAGTACTCACATTTTCAGTATGGAACCATTACGACGAGGGAGTAGTTCTGCCTATCAACAGGGTGGACACTCTCGCCAAGCGCGTCCACAAACACGCGCAGTGCCCCGACGGGCACCCAACTATCCGCAACAACGCCCTGGTGTGGCGAGCGGCACTAAGCTTCGTGTTTTTCCTCTCGGAGGCGTAGGAGAATTCGGCCGTAACATGACGGTTATTGAATACGGCAAAGATATTGTTATTGTGGATATCGGCCTTATGTTTCCCATTGATACTATGCCCGGAGTGGATTTTGTGCTGCCGGATATCAGCTATATCAAGCAGATGAGGCAGAATATTCGCGGCATTTATATTACTCACGGCCACCTCGACCATATGGGCGCCATTCCCTACCTCATTCGGGATATCGGCAATCCGCCGATTTACGGCACCAAGCTCACGATTGGAATGATCCGTGACCGGCTCGAAGAATTTCATCTCGAGCAATATGCACGGCTTTCTGAAGTGCATCCCGATGATGTGCTTCAGCTCGGCATCTTCCGGCTCACCTTCTTCCGAGTGAATCATAATATCCCCGATAGCACAGGCGTTGTTATCCGCACACCGGTCGGAAACCTGGTATTCACCGGCGATTGGAAATTTGACCACACACCGCAAGACGAAAAACCTACTGAATTCGGAAAACTTGCAAAGATCGGTGCGGAAGGAGTTCTCTTGCTTGGTTCGGATAGCACAAACGCTGAACGCACCGGATATGCTATGTCCGAACGGGATTTGGAACAAAATATTGAAACACTCTTTCGGAAATCACCGGGGCGTATTATTGTTGCAACATTTGCATCGCTGATTAGCCGCATTCAGCAGATTATTAATGTTGCAGCGTTATTGAACCGCAAAGTTGCAATTTCGGGCACGAGCATGGAAAAAGCGCTGATGATAGCAGCAAAGCTTGGCTATCTCAAAATCCCCAAAGGCACCCTTATTCGCCCCGATCAACTTGATGACTTTGCCGATGAACACCTTGTTATTATCTGCACCGGAAGCCAGGGGCAGGAAACATCGGCACTTGGGCGTATGAGCCGCGGTGAACATCGCCATGTGAAATTGCGCCCGGGAGACACCGTAGTGCTCTCTTCATCTCCTATTCCGGGTAATGAACGTGCGGTGATGAATTTGATGAATAAACTATTCTCATTCGGCGCCGATGTGATTTATAAGCAGATATTCGACATTCATACGTCCGGGCATGCACACCAAGAAGAGCTCAAAATGATGCTGAATATTTTGCGCCCAACATATTTCATGCCGATGCACGGAGAGCGGTATATGTTGATGGGGCATGCCAAACTTGCCAAACAATTAGGTTGGAATGACAATACTATTTTTGTTATCAATAATGGAGAGATCATTGAATTCAACCAGCAGGGCCAGGCAGTGTTGAGTAAAGAAAAAATCAATGTGGATTACGTCATGGTTGACGGTCTGGGAGTCGGTGATGTGAGTGAAGTGGTGCTGCGCGATCGGCAGGTGTTGGCAAAGGATGGCATGGTGGTGATTATTGCGACAGTCGATGCAGATGGCAAAACAACGCAGGATCCCGATGTGATTTCTCGTGGATTTGTTTTTATGAAGAGTACTGAAAAACTGCTCGTTGAAACGCGTGCGCTCGTGGTAAAAACCATTAATAGTCAAAATCTTAAAGATATTGAGCAATGGGGCTCGGTACGCGATAAGATTCGCGACGATGTTGGCAAGTTCCTCTTCGGCAAAACGGAAAAGCGCCCCATGGTGCTACCCGTCATCATTCAGGTATAATAGATGATATATGCAACGAGTATTTAGCGCAGCACAACCTACGGGCACCCCTCATCTGGGAAATTATCTGGGATTTTTAAAGCAGGCAGTAGAACTGCAAGAGAGCTACGACTGCATCTATTCTATTGTCGATCTCCACGCCCTTACCGTTCCACGGGATCCTGATGTATTGAGGAACGATATCCTTGGCGTTGCCGCACTCTATCTTGCATGTGGCCTTGATCCTAAAAAAAGCATTTTGTTTGTTCAGTCGGATGTCAAAGAACATGCGGAACTCTGCTGGCTGCTGAATACGCTAACTAAGATTTCTGAACTCAAACTCATGCACCAGTTCAAAGAAAAGAGCAAAGAGCATCCCGAGAGCATCAACATGGGACTATTTGATTATCCGGTACTCATGGCTGCGGATATCTTGCTGTACAACACTGACCTTGTTCCTATTGGCGAGGACCAAAAGCAGCATGTTGAGTTGACTCGCGAAATTGCTCGGCGATGGAATATGCGTTTTGGCCAGACGTTTACATTGCCCAAGGCGCATATCGCTAAGACCGGAGCGCGAATTATGAGCCTACTTGATCCTGCAAAAAAAATGGCGAAAAGCGCTTCAAGCGCTCAGAGCTACGTTTCTCTATTGGATGATGCGCACACCGTGCGGCAGAAAATCAAACGCGCCGTGACCGATTCCGGATCGGAAATCACCCTGAGCCCCGCTAAGCCGGCGCTTTCAAATTTGTTGGCGATATATCATTTGTTGTCGAACAAGACATTTGTGGAGTTGGAGGCGCGGTATAAAGGAAGGGGATATGGGGAGTTTAAGTCGGATCTCGCAGAGGTGGTTGTGGCATTCCTATCACCTATTCAGGAGCGGTACACAGCATTGCTCAAAAAACCAAAAAAATTACACGAGATGCTTAGCGATGGAGCAGCTCGGGCGCGAATCATTGCAGTCTCGACCATGAAGAAGGTGCGGGCGAATATAGGTATTGGAATATAGAGTTTTTGAGTTAAAATTATCAGGAGTCAATACATGCAGTGCGTGCGTTGAGTGCGGATCCCCAAAAGCGCGCAGCAAGCTCTTTTGCGCGCGGCGTGAGTGCCGTGGTATAAAAATCAACCAATGTTTTTTTTGAAAGAGTATTGTCGATCTCCGGGTGGCGCTTGAGGTATATTAGCAGTGAATGCGCAACAATAGTGCCGGAATCAAGAATGCGCACACGACGGCCCATGATGGCATGAATTGTTTTAAAAAGAAATGTGTAATGCGTACATCCGAGTATGAGAACCCGGATTTTTTTTAATTTTAAGGGACGAAGGTATCGCTTCAGAATCATGCGCATAGGGGCGGTATGCTCCCACCCCTCTTCAATAAGGGGAACAAGAAGGGGGCAGGCTTGCTGGATAAGCTGGATTGGTTGCGGACAGCGTTTATTGCATTCATATATATAGGCTTGCGATGCGACGGTTGCGCGCGTACCTATGATGCCGACAGGACCTTGATTTGAGTTGGTCCCAAGGGCTTCAACGACGGGTATAATAATGCCAAGAATACGCCGATCCGGATGGTGGACGGGAAGCCATTCTTGTTGGAGCCGGCGCAATGCAGATGCCGTTGCCGTATTGCATGCAAGTATCACAAGACTGCAATCGTTGTTGAATAAAAACTCGACTCCCTGGCGCGTAAATTCATAAATAACATCCTGCGATCGGCCGCCATAGGGAGCGCGGGCATTGTCGCCGAGATACACATAGGAATATTCGCCAAGTATGCGGACAATCTGCTTGAGAATGCTTAATCCCCCAAAACCGGAATCAAAAACGCCTATGTTCATATGCTACACCTTCTCCGGATTTCCCATTGCGGCGAGTACTTCTGTGAGTTTATCTTCAAGGAGTTGAGGTTCGCGCGCTTCAAGATTGAGGCGAACGACATTCTCGGTGTTTGATGTTCGGAGATTGAACCACCAGTCATCGTATTCTGCCGTGAGCCCATCAAGATGGGATAGTGTTTTTGCATCGGCAAAATGTTTCTCAACAACTGCAAGCGTTTCTTCTTTTTTCTCTATGGAATAATTCAATTCTTTCGTTTTGACATAGGTGCGATAAGGGGAAGCAAGTTCGGAAGCTTTTTTGCCGGTACGTAGCATTTCCGACAGAACAATATTCATGGCAATAAGAGGCCATTCAAAAAAACTGTCATCAATGTGGAAGTAATAGTGCCCTGATAGTTCACCTGCAAAGAGTATGTCTTTCTCGCGCATCAGCTGTTTGATGTAGGCGTGCCCTACTCGCGATACGATTGCCGTGCCGCCGGCGCGCTCGATTGTTTCTTTCACAGCTCTACTTGAGCGGACATCATAGCAATGAGCGCTTCCGGGGTGGGCGCGAAGCAGTACATCTGCAATCAATGAAGTGATAAGATCTGGAGGAATGATTGCTCCTTTTTCATCCACAAATACAATGCGATCGGCATCGGCGTCGAGGGCTATGCCCAAATGCGCTTCTTGAGCAACCATTTCTTCCTTGAGTTTGATGATGTTTCGTTCATCAAGAGGATTTGGCATATGGTTTGGGAAACTGCCATCCATTTCAAAAAAGAGAGGGAAAATCTGCATTGTTGTTTGCTTGAATAATGATTTGCATATGATTGATGCAACACCATTGCCCGCATCAACGACAATGCGCATATCGGGAGCATCGGGAAGCGGGAAGTATTCTAGTGTCTTTGCGGTATAGGCTTGAAGCACTTCTTCTTGGGCAACGGTTCCCCGCGCTTCCATGAATTCATAGTCCCCTGATTCCATGAGTTTTTGAATATCTTTGAGTCCTGATTCAAGCCCGATAGGAGTGGCTCGTTGGCCGACGAGTTTGAATCCGTTGTATTTAGGCGGATTGTGAGAGGCTGTAATCATAATGCCGCCATCAGCTTTTGAATCGCTCACAGCAAAGTAAAATAGAGGAGTGGGGCCGATGTCGATATCGAGAATAGTAACGCCCTGCATAAGCAACCCTTCCGTCACCTTCATATAGAGATGGTGTGATGATACGCGATTGTCTTTGCCGATAACGATACGCAAGTCTTTACACTTTTTTTTGAGTATTCGCGCTAGGTATGTTGCAAATGCGCGGCCGATGGCGAAGGCATCCTCGCTTGTGATATCTTGATCAACGATGCCTCGAATATCATATGCTTTAAAAACAGAAGGATTCATAAAAAAAGTATGTTAGGAATGGAGTCTAGTGTGATACAATGACGCTATCATACTTATGGTAACATCGGCAAGGAGTCACGGGTAAGATATGCAGCATTTTTTTGATCTTAGGAAAACACATTTTACTCTATGGAAGCGCGGTGAGTACATTCCCACGCGCATCTCTCCGCATCTCAAAGAGCTTTATGCCGTCATGGGGATGCTGAACTTTGTGTTTTCAGCACTCATGCTCTATGAGCCGATTTACCTATATACCATCGGTTTTACACTTTGGCAGATAATGCTGTTTTATGCCGGCGTATATGCAGCCTATCTTGTTCTTATGCCGATTGGCGGCATGATTGCAAAACAAAAAGGCTTTGAGCATAGCATTATGTATAGTTCAGCTTTTCTTATATTCTACCTGATTTTTTTGCTTAACATTCCTTTGTACCCACTTTTTACACTGCTCGCGATCCTTGCGCTTGCAATACAAAAGACCCTCTTCTGGCCCGGATATCATGCTGATTTTGCTTTTTTCAGCCAATCGGAAGAGCGGGGGAGGCAAATCAGTATCAATGCCTTGATGGAGTCTATTATGGCAGTGCTCGGTCCCCTCATCGGAGGCCTTATTGCTGCTTCATTCGGATTTACTACTCTATTCATTATCATTTGCGGCATTGTATTGGCATCGAATATCCCGTTTTTTCTTATTAAAGAGCAATTCACTCCCACAAAAATGGACTATGGGGAAAGTTATCGGTATTTGCTCCAAAAAAACAACAGGCCGTATTTTTGGGGGTATGTAGGATTTGGCGAAGAGCTTATTGTACTGACTGTCTGGCCGATTTTTTTCTACATTGTATTTGGCACAATTCTTTCTACGGGCTTAGCCATTGCGTTTTCTACGCTTGTTACGATTGTTATCGTGCTGTATATCGGGCGATCGACTGACAGCAAAGACCGCAAACATATTTTGCGCATTGGTGCATTGTGCATTAGCGCTTCATGGTTTCTGCGGTTGCTGGTGAGCGGCGCGCCTTCCGTGATGCTGCTGGATTTCTTTTCTCGCATTTCAAAAAACATTTTTGCAATTCCAATGGTTGCGAACCTCTATGAATATGCCTCTCATACATCGTATATCAAAAACATGATTTTTTTTGAAATGAGCCTTTCGGTGGGTAAATTAGGCACAGCACTTTTCTTGGCTGCGGCTTTTTATATATTCGGGCCTGTGTGGCAGGTAGCATTTGTTCTTGGTGGGTTCCTTTCGCTCCTGTTCTTTTTGCTTGGAAAAAAATGGCATAATGGACATCATTTCGACCATTGATACTAATTTGTGGTTTTCAAAACCTAAAAATTAATGTATTTTAAGGTTTGTAATACCATAAATACATGGCATTTCAGGTAGGCAATGAAGTGTTACTCAATGAAATAGCGCATACTGCCCAGACAACAGTTTTTATATGTTGACAGGCATACCAAAACCTAAGCGGCATCGGGGGCAGAATTTTCTTATTGATAAAAATATTTTGAGAAAAATTATTGATGTTGCTGCCATTCGGCGAGATGAAATAATCGTAGAAATCGGCGCTGGAACGGGGATTCTTACGGAAGCGCTTGCTCAAAGGGCAAAAAAGGTGATTGCCGTAGAATTGGACAAGGGACTCATTCCAGTACTGCAAAAAAACATACAGGAATATCCGAATGTTGAGATTGTGCAAGATAATTGCCTTGATATCCCTTTGGAAAGATACGGTAAGGCAGATAGCGACTATGCAGTTGTGGCAAATATACCGTATAACATTACATCGCGGTTAATCAGAATATTTCTTGAGGGGCATCCGCAACCAAGTCGCATGATACTCCTAGTCCAACGCGAAGTTGTAGATCGCATGTGTGCCAAGCCTCCCCATATGAATCTTTTGGCTTTGGCCGTTCAGTATTATGCCGATGTTCGCCGTCTTTTTGATGTATCCCGACATTGCTTTTCCCCCAAACCTTCCGTCAAAAGCGCTGTTGTATCAATTGTTCCAAATAAATCTACCTTAGTGAAAGGCGATGCGGCCCGTACTGCATTGCATGAAAAAACTTTTTTCAAGCTTATTTCCGCGGCATTCAAAGGAAAACGAAAAAAACTTGCGAGTACGCTTTTTGAAGCGACACATATTCCGAAAAAAGATATTGAAGCGATCCTTATACGTTTGCATCTTTCCTCTTCTGCGCGGGGACAAGAACTTTCACTTGAACAATGGTTGGCGTTGACGCATGAATTGATGTTATCCCCTTTACCGTGATGAATAGAAGTGTGATACTGGAAGTATACTGTGGAGCACCTAGAGGAACAATTGCCGAATAGGCAGAAAGCGCAGCGCAGCGAGCTCGTGCTCGTTGGTGTTTTATTTTTGTTCGGCATCGGAAGTATCATATTTGGAATCTCTCGTTTACAAGATAAAATCCAAAGTCCGTTTCGCATTTCGAATATTCCCGACGAAGCGCCAAATCTTCTTGAAGGCGTTGATATGCAAGGAATCGATGTGGAAGGACTGAAAACAAAAGATACCGACAATGATGGCCTGAGCGATTATCAAGAAACATATATTACACAGACAAGCGTGTATTTAAACGATACTGACGGAGACGGCATTTCGGATAGGGAAGAAATTTCCGGAGGCACAAACCCTGCCTGTCCTGAGGGGCAGCAGTGTTTTAACGGAAGTACTGCGACTCCGTTGCCAATCAATAAGAATCTTCCACCTCGACAGGGAGAAGGGCCGACCGGTACAGATCCCGCAGCGGCAATCAATCAAGTAGTGCAGCAATTCCAACAAAAGACCCCGGAGCAGATACGCGCTTTTTTGAAAGAACAGGGGCTGTCTGAAGACCAACTAAAACTTGTTCCGGATGCAATGCTCCAGAATATTTATGCGCAAGGGCTGCAAAAGGCAGTGAAAAACATTCAAGAGAAGGGCGCATTGGAACAGCAACAGCA
>JBBTRI010000015.1:0-5251 GCA_038065255.1 Patescibacteria group bacterium | reverse complement strand
TGCAAAAGGCAGTGAAAAACATTCAAGAGAAGGGCGCATTGGAACAGCAACAGCAAGGGGTATCTTCTGGGAATACTCGCAATGCAATAGACCCCGCAAAACTTGCAAATCCTTCCCTTTTGAGCCCCCAGGAAATTCGCACCATTCTTGAATCTTCCGGCAAGGTTCCTCTTGATGTGCTTCAAAAAGTTCCCGATGCTGCACTGAAAGATATTTTTATGAAAGCAGTTCAAGGAGTTCAAAAGTGATATGTTCTCTTTACGACATATCATAGAAGTGAGATAATAGAAATACATATGCACCTTCCCCACTGGGTACAGAAAATCATCATGAGTTTTTTGATCATCGGACTCCTTTTGCCGGGAGTCTATGTTGCGCTCACTCCCGCTCCTGCTGAAGCGCAACTCATCAACTTGGGCACCATGATTGATTTGACCGCTATTGCTAATTTTATCAAGAGCATTGCTGATAAGGTTTGGGAAGTCACCCAACTTGCACTCGAGATAGCGCTGTATAAAACCGTAAAATACGCCGTCCGCCAACTTGGAGATCAGAGCGCGCAATGGGTGGGTAGGCAAGTATCCGGAGGAGCGGTAGGGCAGGAGCCGCTTTTTTGGGAACAGACTCCCGGCATGATGCTTGAACAAGCCGGGGAAGCCGCCGGAGGATTTTTTATTGAAGGATTGGCAGAAAGCATTGCAACCGACCAACAGGGGGGATCCGGTTCACTGAAAGATCGCAGGGCAAAGGGAAATAAGGGTGCAGTTCTGCAGCAGGCGCAGCAGATTGTGAATCAGATGTGTAATCCCGACCCAAAGTTTAAATTCGACTTACTTGCGGGTATTATTGGCAATCTCTCCATTTCCATCGGTTTACCAATTCCACCGCTTGGTCTACCCCCCATCCCGGGTTCAAAAAAAACAGAAAAACCCGCTTGTACGTTTACGCAGGCCTATAGCAGTTGGAAAAAGGTTGTGACGGATACGGCCCTTGCTTATAATGATCAGCTTCTGGGAGCGATTGAACAAGCAAAAAATCTTCCCGGTCAATTGAAGGATTCATTTAATCAGGACATTGGGGATATCAACAATCAATTTCAGGATTTGATGAAGACTGATCTCGGTAGTCCTACCGCTCAAGCAGACCTTCAGCGGAAACTAACTGCACTTCAGGATTCACTAGAAGCAAAAACAGGGGTGTATTTCACGGGTGCAGATGCGGCGATTGACGTATCCGGCGGGACAAATGCGCTGAATGTGCTGAAATCGAAAACAGGGGATGCTATTTCAAAACTCTCCAATGACCCCTCCATCAAATCACAACTTGATGCAATAGATTTGACCCTTCAGGGTAAAACGGGTGTTCGGGCAAATAATCTCTATAGTAATCTCATCAAGAACCTTAATACAAAGAAGGATCAGCAGATTGCGAATACTGCGGAAGAAGTAAAAAAGATGGAGGATAAGGTTAGGGAAATTCAAGATGCTCGCAGAGCAGGAAAGCCTACGGGTTGGCAGGTGCTCCAAGACCTTACAGATCCGAATAAAGCGTCTGATCAGGCCGTTAATTCTCGTGTTCAAAACACCCTCCAGCAATTTTTGGCAAAGATGCATGAGGCAACTATCTTGCAGCGTACGGAAACCGGAGGTCCCAAGCCTCAGACAACACTTTCGGGGCAGGTTACTTCCCCATCATTTACCGTAGCAGCGCTTGTGTCTAGCAGCATTGCAGGGCAAGTAAACCAGGAAGGAAAGTTTACAGGGAATGCCGTAGTTGATGCCGCTGATCTTATAGGTGAATTTACCGATTCCATTTTTGCAAAGTCCGGACAGATGATTATGGAGGGCTTGACCAAAACCCTTGCTGATCAACCGGTTGCCCAACAAAGTAAGATAGAAGAACTTGCGGGAAGGCTTGAACAGCCCAGGACAGAATACGATACGGCATCTATCTATAGCAGTACGGGTGGAACAGAGGGTAGCGGAGGTGATGTTGGCGGAGGGGGCGGCGCCTATGGAACGGCGGATATTTCGGGTAGTGGAGACGGCAGTGCCATACCCGGTGTTAACACTCCATTTCCTGAACCGGCCGATGAAGGTGCGGATGTTGCTGCAGAAACAAATATACCTGGAAGCGATTATGGAGGCGGTTCTCCCGATGGGACAGGAGGCACTACGGGTACGGGTGGCGCAACGGGTGGTACGAGCGGTGGAACAGGGGGAACTACTGCTGGCGGTGCAACGGGCACAGGCGGTGCAGGCACTACAGGGAGTATTGCCGGTACGATTCTTCGCCCACTCTCGGATCTTATTACCAATCCATCAGCATCCATTCAGGCTGTGCGCCGCGCATCTATCGAGGCACGCATTTCTCGACTCGTTGCCCTTCCCCAATCCAAAGAAGAGCAAATTAATGTGGTAAGTAATCTTCAATCAGATTGCGTACCCGGATCTCCCGATTCTTGTACTATTCGCCCGCCGTTTGCTCAAGCAATTCAGAATAAGCTCACGATCGCCGAAGCCGTGAAAAAGTTTAAACAAACAGGTGGAGCAACAGGATTGGATGAAAACGCTATTTTTGGCTTTAAGCGTGCCTTGGGCAGTCAACAAGTGGAACCCGACCTTTCCCAAGGCATTCCGTATAGCTCCATGGTCATACTGCGAAAATATCGCATCTTACCGGTGGCATGGGAGCTGACGGCTCTCTACGTGCGCGACAATCCTGCAGCATGCGAGCAGCAGAACTGCACGCTAAAGTATGTCATGAATCAATTCGATAATTCCTCGAGCCCTTTTTATAAACTTATCGACCCTCATTGGGTACTGAAGTCTCCTGTTGCCAAGTGCATGCTCAAGGGGTATGGTCCACCAATTGAACAGAAGGGTACCGAGCAGGGTTCAACAAACGAAAATGCACAGTGGATATGCAGGGGTGATCCGACACTGGATAGGGGTATAAAGACTCCTGCAACAAATCCCCCTGAAGCAATCAAATGCCAAGTCGAATACAAAATTCAACCGCGCTCACAACTCTGTTTGGACCAGCAAACCTGTCTTGATGAAGATGGATCAGGCCGATGCAAAGCATATGGCTACTGCTTGGAAGAGAAAAAACGCTGGCAGTTCAGCGGAACAGAGTGCAAAAAGCGCTATAGCTCGTGCTTGTCGTTTACCAATACATCTACCGGCGTGACGTCATCGTTCCTGCGCGATTCGCTCGCGAGCGCAAATCTTGGGTATGGGTCAACGTGCTCTCAAAATGCTGCCGGATGCGCATGGCAGAGTAAAACACTTACCCTTCAGCCATCAGGACAAAATCTCCTATCGAATCCTGGAGCTGAACAGGGTGCGGCAAGTTGGACAGTGAGGGATTTTGGTATCAGTAGTTATGGTGGGAATGCGGAGGTAGAATCACATAATCCTTCATCGGGCAGTAAGAATTTTGTTACAGTGAATGATGGAGGTATGACACAGGAAGTAATCGTACAAACAGGAGCAACCTATACATTGACCGCACGTGCACGTGTACACTATATTAATGAACGCGGTGATAATTCTACTGGTCGACTTGTTGCAGGAACGTCACCAATAAACCGAAATCTTACTGACGTTGATTGCGATCTTGCTCGATACGACACGCCTCCAACGGTTGGCGATTGGATTCCTTGCTCAACGACATTTTTTGTCCCAAACCAAGCTGTTAGTACAACCACTATTCATGTAGGTTTCCGTGCTGAAGACGGCACTCATCGTACTGATTTCGATGATCTTGTTCTTGTGCAGGGCGGCGGAGGTTCCAAGCTAAGCGATTACCAGTGGAGCAATATCAGTAAAGTGTACTTCACCACAAAAGTGCGTGATTCCTCGTGTCCGGCAGAAGCGGAAGGTTGTAGTGCGTTGATGCGGCAGGGCGATGTGGTGAACTTCGCGCCGCAGTCGGACACATTGGGGAATGATTACCGAGCCGATTCAACTAAAAATTGCGGTTGGCAGGAAGGAAGTTGGAGTTCATGTCCCTATGGCGGAGCAGATACAAAATGGGAAGAAGTCAAAAATATACAGTCGCCGAATGGTAGTATCGAGCCTCTTGGTAAACTTTCAAAAACAACCGGTACCGGTGATTACCGCTTGCATCTTCATAAAGCAAGTCATGGACTCGAATCGGTACTTGGTAAGACATTTACTTTTTCCGTATGGGCGAAATCTTCAACAAATGCATCATTGACTCTGGCGTTGGGTAGCGATCAGGATCAAGGAAGCAGTGCGTGTACTACGACAAATGAATGGACGCGTTGCAGCTTTACTTATACGTCATCGATAGATGCATCAAAATATTCACGACCAGATGAATTGCGTGTATATGTATACGTCAGTCCTTCTGTTGATTATTACGTGTATGGCGCACAAGTCGAGCAGAGTCCATTCCCGACAGACTATGTAAAGAACAATCCTTCCGATCGGCAAGGAACAACGTTTGCCAAGATAGCGCCGTCATACTATGGCTGCGACCAGAACCTCACAGGATCGGATACCATCAAACCCGTTGGATACAAAAAAGACATTTGCAAAGGTTTTTCGCTCCACTGTCCCGCATCTTATGCTGGTTGTAGTTCATATACTCCGACTAACGGTGATCCTCTCGTAAGTGGTATTCAGCCATTGGCATGCGATGCGGCATGCATAGGCCTTACACGCTTTGTCCAGGTGGCAAACCAGTTTGAAGCAGCTACTTCACCAAGTCCTCTGAAGTCTTCTTATGATTTTATCCCTTCCACAGCACAAATGTGTACCGCAGACCAAGCTGGCTGTGATGAGTATACCAACCTTGAAGGAGGCGCTGCCGGAGGAGGAGAACAGCGTGATTACTACACGGCGCTTACGAAGTGTGTCAAAAAACTTTCCAATCCGGAAGACCAGCGTGCAGCTCGTCAGGACGTGTTCTATAGCTGGACAGGTTCAGAAACAGGTGGCGCACAACTGGAGAAGTTCTTGGTTGTTTCCAAGGATGAAACGGCAAAGAGCCCAACCTGTTGGAAGAATCCGTCTGCGGGTATGCGAGTGGTTGGCAGTTCGGATACATGCGATTGTGATAAAAATACCAACGGTCCCGGCAGGCCGCTCTGCCGCCAATTCTTCCGCCTCAACTCCGACGGTTCTCCAAGTACTACCCAGAGCTGGTGGCGTATTCAGGATGATCTTGTTTATGCAACAGAAAGTGCGGACTGTATCCAATATCGCAGGACTGCAGATGG
>JBBTRI010000014.1 GCA_038065255.1 Patescibacteria group bacterium | reverse complement strand
AAACGCATCCGAGGTGAAGCGTCTCTATAATTTTTGTTTTTCCCAGAGTTCGTGGAAGCGTCCCTTTTTGCGATGCAATTGCGCAAACGTACCCTCTTCAACAATCTTGCCATTTTCTAAAACGATGATACGATCCATTTCTTTGATGGTCGTGAGGCGATGGGCAATAACAATTGCTGTTACTTTCTTAAAAAATTGATGCAGGGAATCTTGGATCTTTTCTTCAGATTCCAAATCAAGGTGAGATGTCGCTTCATCCAAAAGCAACAAATCAGGTTGTTTGTAGATTGCGCGCGCAATGCCAAGGCGCTGCTTTTCTCCTCCGGATAATTTCACTCCTTTTTCTCCGACATGCGTATCGATTCCTAGAGGTAGTTTGTGGAGGAAATCGGAAATGTGCGCCACTTCAATGCATTCCTCAAGCGCTTTAACATCTACGGCATCATCCGGACGAGCAAGCGCGATATTATCTTTGAGAGAAAAATTAAACACTTCAGTTTCCTGGAGTACAACAGCAACGCGTTTGAAAAATGATCCTCTCGAAAGTGACCGCAGCTTGAATGCATCAAAGAAAATATCGCCGTTATAATTTTCATACTCTTTCATCATGAGCTTGAAGAGCGTAGATTTTCCCGCTCCGGAAAGCCCGACAATGCCGATACGTTCACCGCGCTTTACCTCGAATGAGACATCATCAAGTACCTGTTGTCCGCTATAGGAAAAAGATACATTTCGGAATGCAATACGTTTCCATTCCAAAGGGAATGCAAGAGCATTAGTATCATTCCAGTTTGCCGGGCGTTCATTCATAATTGTATTGAGGCGCTGGATGGAAAGGCGGGCAATGACATATTCTTGAGATATGTCTGCGAGTTCGCGCACGGATTCGGAGATAGCATTAAAGTACCAGCTAAATGCAACAAACAAACCCAATTCATACCTTCCACTTACAATACCCGTGATAATAACAGTAAGAGCAAACATGCGAAAAATCCATTGCCATGTTTCCAGACTCATATTTCGTACCGTAAACTTCCAAAGCCGCTTGCAAATAGCCGTGTAGAATGTGTCAATCATTGCCCGTACGCGATTTAAAAGAAGCGACCACGAGCCATATACCTGAACACTTCGAATGTTATTAAGCGCTTCAAATGATAGGCCGGTATATTCTTCTTCGCAGATATTTGCTTGGTGGGCTGCCTGAGCCGCAGGCTTGATGAGTGTACGCGCTATGATGTAGTAGATAAGTGAAAAAAATGCTAAGAGTCCCGCAAGGAGGGGGTCAATATGGAGAATAATCCATGAAATCCCGATAAAGTTAACACAGATTTCAATAACATTCTGTATCCAAATACGAGTTAGTTTTTGGTACGATTCCCCACCGCGCGTAATTCGTTTGAGCTTGTTCCCTGTATTTTCTTGCTCATGCCAAGAAGCAGGGAGACTGAATAGATGTTTGTTGGCTGCAAGCTGTACATCAAGCGAAACGCGCTCTCCAATAAAATAACACATGACTCTGCCGGCATGAATGGTGACCAGTCTCCACCCTGTGGCAGCAATAAGAAAAATGAATGTAGTCCATAATTCATAAGTGTCTTGCCCTGGCTTATACTGTGATAAAAAAGTAATAATAAAAGCAAGAGCAAGGGGAGGATACAGACTGGCTATATCGCTTGCGAGACGCAGAGTGCTTGCGATAATAAAGCGCACTCGATAGGGACGGATCCATTTCCACACATCTTTAAGAAGTATGCCAATGGGAAGTTTTGGAAGCTGCTCTTGTGATTGCTGTTCTTTCATAGTCATGGAAATATGAAGAGTGATAAAAAAAAGAATACCACATTTTCAAACAAAAATCAATGGTATTTCTTCTCAAAAAAATCTCTTTTTTCTTACACACCAAGTATAGCATGGTTGCAGAAAGCGTACAAATAAAAAAGCCGACTAGTGTGTCGGCGTTGGTGATTTTACTGCTAATTCTTGATTGACAAATGTTTCCAGCTCACGGGGATTGAGGGCACTTCCTCGAATACGAGGACTGCCATGAATGGTATCTCCGCCTCCCCATGCATCATCAGTACAACACTCAAGACTATTGAGCTTTCTTCCCAAAGCAGGAATATTGAAGTGACTGATAAACTCAGACATGCGGCCGAGCGTATAGTCAAAAAAACCATTTCCTCTTTCCCGTATAGATATGAAAGCGCGAATGCCATCGGCATACATGCCTGTTCGTGCGTGCGCCCCAAGCTCCTTGACCATTACCCATCCCTTTCCGCCACCGATTACATCATATCGCACATCAAGATCGATACCTTCTCCTTGGCCGACGATATGCTTGAGGATGCGATGTTCAACATTTACGACAACATCCAGAAATTCTTTCTCATCCCTTCGCATAAGTCCTCCTGATAGTCGGAACATGCGATAGGGATTGTATATCCATGCAAGTTCGCGAAGTATCGGAAGATTTGATGGGTAGGGATAGGCGCCTGCGGTTGTATCAAGCTTTTCCTCGATCTCAACAAGCCGATTGAACATAGGGTTCATAACTGGAAGAACGAGGTGGTTGTGCTTGAGAATAGTCCATGTTGTACACACATCTTCATCGCAATCATTTCCATAGATATTTGCATAGGGTCCATGGTCATCTCGAAATGCTTCAAAGAGACCCTGTCGCACTAGAATCAACGCCTGTGCGCATGAAGCCCGTGTTTGAAGGCGCTTGACCTCTTCATGGTGGTTGATGTTGAGATGGGGGCCGCTTGGATCAAATTCGGGGCCGCCGTATACAAATCCATCAATTGCTATAGAGAAAGGAGGATACGACGTTCGAAAATCATTCCATTGTACCGGTGGTGTTTTTGGTTGCATGTGAAGAGTAATACTCATTGTCAGAGAACAGTATGTCGTAGCTTTTCATGAAAATGCCATTCTGTCAACGTTACCGACCATTGACAAACAAAGGTATCCGATATAGCATTTCTGCATCAAACGATCATGATAGTTCGCGAAGATACGTTCTTTCAAACAACGCTACCAGATATGCTTGACGGGCGATCTAATATTCTTGTTCTTATTGCAAACCCAAGACTCGCTGATAAATTTCAGGAAGGAGAATTATTGCCTGCAAACAGTTTAATAAAAGTCTGTATACTTCACTCGGTGGATAATGGTGCTCATATTGCCCGCAGTGCGCTTGGGTACAAGGGTGAAAGGATGTACATTCTCTATGCCGGACGGAATACATTCGACAGAATCATCGATGTTGCCAAAAATCTCCGTCGCCAAGATCCTTGCGGAACGATTATTGTCGTGAGTTGCACTTGCGATGAAGTACTGAAACGAAAAATGTATGCAAATTCAATTCGAACGCAAGAAATGGATTGTGTAGTCTTTACTCTCGACTGCGGTGCAGTAGTGTTTATGGATATCATCGTTGAAACATTGAGATCGCATACTCTTTTAATAGCAAACGAAGCTACGAGCCTACCCTAGGCTCTTTTTTATTTTCAGGATAAAAAAAAGACAGACACGTTTGGCCTGTCATGAGGGGTCTACTAGGGGCTTTACGGTAAAGATATTGAATCGCCGCTGGGCGGTAAGAATGCGCGCGTGCGTTCCAAGAAAATTGCGCATAGCTTCGTGATCACTTGATGTTGGATGCGTTGACTCAATGAAATCTTCCAGAGAGTCGAAACTAATTTGCGTTTCGTCGTGCAGTTCAGCTATTTCAATAAGTCCGGGATGCGCAAGCATTGCTGCATACGCGAGAGCTTTGGCGCGCCGCTCATCTCCATCAAAAGCGCCGAACGTAATTTCCGCTTCAAAAAACGTTCCTATCCATGTCGGTTCAAAAAAGACTATACTGCCATCGGGGCGCAGAACGCGGATCGCTTCATCGATTGCCACATTCATTTTTTCGCTCTGAATGTGGTGGTATGAAAGCGTAAAAATCACCACATCAAATACAGCGTTTTTAAACCAAAGCCTATCTGCACTTTTTTGGAAAATTTCACAGTTAGCGATGCCAAGGCGTTGGGCGATTCGTACGGCTTTTGGGTCCGGATCGACGCCGGAGACATGTGCGCACACTTGCGCAATCTCTGCTGTCCGACTTCCATTTCCACAACCGATGTCAAGCACGTCTTTACCTTGTAAAGGTACGACTCTTTGGATCACACTAAGAAAGGTATCTTTCACTCGTTTCATGATTGATCTGGAATTCTAACGTTACATGCTTGCCTAAAAAAAGCAAGACCCCACTCCATTGACAACTTCGATTATTTGCACTATAATCGCGTCATGTGCTTTAATGCCGTACCTTTCACATAAGTGTGAGAATCAGCATACAATGAGAGAATACAGAGATTCTGAGAGAATATCCAAGAGTATACCCGGAGATCATATGTCCATTGCATGGGTGGCATGCGAGCCTTCAGAGAGAATATCAGACAGGGATTATTGGCAACAACGTGTTGAACAGGGCTTTACCATTGAAGAGTTGTGTTATTTTGTCCGAAAAGAGAATCAGTACAGCTTTGCCGCATGGAAACTTCTTGTGCAGCGGGGAGCTTCGATCGATCATTTTCGGCATATTGCGGTCAAATCACTTCTCTATCAGCCGTCTGCACTCAAATATATCTACGATCATTGCAGGAGTGTAGATGACCTTTTGTTTGTTCTTGGACGTTCTGAAGATCTTGCATTTTTAGCCGCAGGCAAATGTGTTTCTCGATATGATCTGACTTCGGAAGAACTCTGCGCCATACTTAATGCGCTTACCGAAGAACAGCAAATCGAACTACTTATTCAGATCAGAACGCGGCACAAGCGGAATGTTCATACGCTCGAAAGCAGTGGCGACAATCTACCGGAACCCTGCAGAGCATTTTTTGCTCAGATACGTTCTGAAACAGAAGAAGGGCTGCGTACTGATTTGAAGGCGGAGAAAAGAAAAAGTCGCATCAAAGCTGCGCAAAAGCTTGTGCGGCAATTTCCTAGCATGGAAAACTGTGCGTTGGCTATTCATGCAATCGAAATAGGCAGCATTGTTCGCTGGACTCAGCCTATCGTCGCAACGTGCCTTTCCAAAAAAGGGATCAATTGGAAGCGCGTATGTACTGTGTTACCTGAATATCCCCCGATAGGCTGCAATGAATGCGTTCAGCTTCTTGTTACGCTCGGCAATAAAAGAGATGCGCTGCGTACCCTCCTTGTCCACTCTAGTGGTTTTCGGCGGTTTGCAGCGGCAGCGCTGCTCAACATGCAGCCGGTATCGACTGCTGACATTGCACTGATTCTGACTAAGGCGCCCTGCCGCTATCGTAAGCGCGCTACGCAGATCCTCCTTCAGAGAAAGGGCGCTTCGCTTCGCGTGCTCGTCCTTGCGTGGCGCAGAACCTATGATATGCGCGGTGAAATAGAGAATGTGTTTCTAAGGCGCAAGACTGACACAAAGATGAAAGGTTATCTGGAGGATAAAGCTCCAGACCTTCTTGTCCGCCTCAACAAGCATCGCGGACAATGACTCCTCCCTACACTACAGAACGGGGAGGATTTTTTTATATTTTTGGCGTCACTCTTTGACAACTATTATTTTTTTTTCTAGAATAGATCTATTCTCCAACCATGGCCCTATCGTCTAATGGTTAGGACAGTCCGGCCTTCAGGCCGGATTAATAGTGGTCATTACTTACAGGATTTTGTGTATGTACTTTGTGTATGTATTGAGAAGCACTATTACAAGACGGTTATATATTGGAAGTAGCGAAAATCCACTCAAAAGATTAATGGAACATAATAGTGGTTGTGTGCAATCGACAAAACCATACAGACCCTATATAATCGTCTATACTAAATCTTACGAAGCGAAATCTGAAGGCGTAAAAAGAGAAAAACAATTAAAAAAATCTGGTCGAATGAGAAAAGAATTAAAGAAAAAAGTTACGAACATGGCCCTATCGTCTAATGGTTAGGACAGCGGCTTTTCAAGCCGTTAATCGGGGTTCGATCCCCCGTGGGGCTACCAAAAGGGATTTCTCATCA
>JBBTRI010000013.1 GCA_038065255.1 Patescibacteria group bacterium | reverse complement strand
CACTCTCACAACTTGTGCAGAGTTTTGATGAGGGCCTTACAAGCAAAGGCGCTCTATCTCTTGCAACGGCACGGGAAGATATTCCTCGCGTTCAGTTTCGTACACGCCTCACTATTGGCCCCTATGTAGTGCCATTTAATGAAGTGCTATCTCCGGAAGATGCCTACATGCTTCCCTGCGATCCGGCCTATTTTCCACAGACACCAACAAAAAAAGTTATTCGCTATGGGCGGTGTTATGCAAATTTTGCACAGGAGCTACGGATATGGGAGCGCCAACAGGGACTCATATCGCGTTGGTATCCGTATGCCGGATATTACCGCGGAGGCGAATTGCGCAAAGCGCGCACATCATTTTTGAGCCGCCTTGCAAGCCCGGAACTCCTTATGCGATATTTAGCAGATTCAACGCAGGAGCTCATAGAAGAAGGACTCAAATTTGCCGCAAGTCTATTGGCTGACCGTATAACACAAGACGGCAAGCGTAAACGATTTTCGGACGGACTTGTTGACCCCGAAGATGTATGGATGCTTGAGGATGGGCCCAGTATTGAAGCTGCCACATCCGGACGCGACAACCTTATTTTGGATGAAGGCGCCATCCGACAGCGGCTTCCCGGAGATATTATCGACTACCGCGCAGTTCTTCGGAGTCATAGCCAAATCGTTCGGGGACGTTCATCTGATGATAGGGAATTATTCGATCCGATCTCGCAGGACATAGGTTCATTTATTCAGGCATATTTAACGCAAAGCACGGCATATCAAGACAGCGATCTAGATGGTATTCGCGATGAAATTAAAAAAGCTATAAGCTCATTCCAGTGGATGTACGACTCATATGGCAACACTATTGGCTCAAAAACAACATCCGTTTCTTTTCGCTCATTCACTTCTTGCACGGCAGGTGCCCCATGTGTTGAGTTGTCCTACGACACGGTACTTACAGTAAATGACCGTTTTGGGAATGTAAAAACAACAACAGTTCTCAAAACGGAATCCCGACGCGCATACCACGTATGGCGCGCCTGGAGATTATATGACAACTAATACACAACCACCAACCCCGCTATCGGGGTTGTTTTTATGCCACAAAACATATATGATGAACTGTGATTGCAGAGCAATACCATAGAATATATGTATCTTCAGAAACTTGAAGTCCAAGGATTCAAATCATTTGCACACAAAACAACATTTCTTTTTTCACGAGGGCAGCATGGGTCGCGGGGCCTCACTGCGATTGTCGGGCCCAACGGATCGGGGAAATCAAATGTAGCCGATGCTATTCGGTGGGTACTGGGTGAGCAAAGCATGAAATTGCTTCGCAGCAAAAAAAGCGAAGATGTTATTTTTTTTGGTTCTGACGCGAAGGCGCAACTTGGTTTTTGCGAAGTGGCGCTTTCGTTTAACAATGAAGATCGCGCATTTCCTGTTGACTATGCCGAAGTGGTTATTGCGCGCCGCCTCTATCGCAGCGGTGAATCAGAATATCTCATCAATGGCAGCAAGGTCCGCCTCGCTGATGTTACCATGCTTCTTGCGCAGGGGAATTGCGGCCAGCGAAGCTACAGTGTTATTGGCCAAGGCATGATCGACTCCATTGTCACCATGTCGTCAGCCGAAAGAAAGCATTTTTTTGATGAAGCTGCAGGTGTGCGCCAGTACCAAATGAAAAAAGACCAGGCGCAAAGCAAACTCAAAACAACACGGGAACACATCGCGCAAGCCCACATGCTTATAGCAGAACTTGAGCCGAAAATTAAGTTTTTTGCCCGCCAGCTAAAACGGCTTGAAGAGCGGGAGGTTATTGAGCACGAACTCAAACAAGCATACCAACAGTATTATTCGGTTGCATGGCGTACACTCAAAGAACAAGAAGCATCTACATCGGCTGCATTAGCAGACTTGCAGAAAACACTCGATATAGCTTGTTCACACCAAACACTTTTTGTACAAGAGTTTCAAGCACATCAGAAACTCAATTCGACGGATGCAACACGGCACACCACCCAATTACGGGATGAATACGAGAAGCTCTCAAAAGACCGCACGGCGCTAGTATCACGACTTTCACTGGTTGAAGCACGGCTTGCAACAGACTATGAAAAGCAGGGGGAAGCAAACATTTCATTTATCATGCAGCACAAAACCGATCTCGAAGCTCAACATGCTCGCCACACAACAGAGCGTGAGCGCTCTCAACAAGAAGCTCAGTTTTCCGTTGAGCGCTTACGCGCATTGTCGGGTGAACTTGAGAATATCGAGCGGCAGATTGCGCATATTCAAGAAACGTTGCTACCGGCGGCATCGACGCCGGGAGATATTTCACTCGCAACAATTCACGATGCTCTTGATGCGCTCCAGAAAGAAAAACACATTTTTTTCTCAAGCGAATTAACACTTCACGACATTCAGAATGCATTAAAAAAACTTTTTTCTCAACTCGACGCATTACAGGAAAAAATTCATTACTCACTCAAAGGAACATCACAAGAAACGATTCAAGCAAAACAAGCCCTTGAAAAGCTGGTACATGCACAACGCGAGGTATTGGTGCGCATACAGGATGAGCGTATTGCTTCTGGCGTTTGCGCTCACCAGATTAAACAGCACGACCAAGCACTTTACGAAATCACGGCAGAGCTGGAGCGCATGGGACAGGAATTAGCGTATTTTTCATCAAAAGACAGCGGAGAAAAAACCGCCACACTGCGTGATGAGCAGCAACACGTTAAGAGCCAACTCACTGCGCTTGATGAAAAAATCACCCAACACAAACAAACACTTGAAGCTTCATATGAAGAACAATCAAAAAATACATCTGAGCTTCTGCGCATCCAACAAGCGCTAACAGAAGCGCAAAAAGAAATTGACGCACTGCGCGTTCGTCAAACATCTCTCTCGCTTGATGCGGCTAAACGGGAGGCTCATCAAGAAGAGCTCCTCAATAAAATGAGCGAAGAATTGGCATTAAGCGAAGAACTCGTTCAGCAAATACTGCAGCGTCATTTTGATGTTTCATTGGCAGGCGTACATAGTGAGAGTTCGCCGTCCCTGCCCCTAGCGGATGTGCGCTCGCGCGCGGAACAGCTTAAGCGGAAACTCGACAGTATAGGCACTATCGATCATGAAGCGTTATCTGAATACGAATCAACAAAGGAGCGCTTTGAATTTCTTACTCAACAAGCGGCAGATCTTGTGGCAGGCATCAATTCCCTCGAACGCGGCATTGCTGAGCTTGAGACAAGCATCAAGGAGCGTCTGGATCATTCCATGGGTGCCATTGAAAAAAAATTCAGCCACTATTTTCAACAACTCTTTAGCGGAGGAAATGCGCGCATTGTTGCGGTGAAAGAATCGGATTTTGAACATGAAGAAGACCAGAGTGGGCACGATCGGCAGGACGGCGAAGGCGTACAGGAGGATGAGGTAGTTGGTATCGATATTTCTGCAATGCCGCCAGGAAAAAAACTCAAAAACATGAGTGTTTTATCCGGAGGGGAAAAGGCGCTTACCGCAATTGCATTGTTGTGTGCAATCGTTTCGTGCAACCCGTCCCCCTTTGTTGTACTCGACGAGGTTGATGCCGCGCTTGATGAATCAAATGCCAATCGATTCGCCTCTATTATTAAAGAACTTGGCGAACAAACACAATTTATTGTAGTAACGCACAATCGCGCAACCATCCATATGGCCCAATGCATATATGGGGTGACAATGGGTGAAGACGGCGTTTCAAGAGTCTTAAGTCTTGACATTGCCAAAATTGATGATACACTTGCAAGCATTAAGAATGATTCATGATTTTTTAAGTTATGCTGATGATCCGACTCGCGCGGCGCGGTAAAACCAACAGGCCCTTCTATCGGGTGATTGTTTCAGAAAAACGGAAAGATACATTTGCCGACAGCCTTGAGCTCCTTGGCACAGTGGATCCGCTTGCCCAACCAAAGGCAGTACTTCTTAACAAAGAGAGGATACAGTACTGGATTTCCAAGGGTGCACAACCATCGCCTACCATCCATAATATTCTTGTTGATCAGGGTATTATTACCGCAGAAAAAATACGAAAAACAGTCAAGAAAGCAGCGGATAAAAAGAACGATTGACAGCAACATTTCTTTTAGTATACTTAGAGCAGTTATTGTAGTGAAGCAACAACTGCATGTATGAAAGGTCGACAGTTCCGGTGCTAACACCTTCTTAGCTCTAACATTCCATATATTTCATGGAATGAGAGGAGACACGAATGTCAGCGAACGCAGATCAGGATTTCGTGATTACAATCGTCAAGGCGATTGTCAATCACCCCGAAGACGTATCTGTGGATCGTCGCGTCGATGAAATGGGAGTGCTACTGACCCTCACGATCAACCCTGCAGATATGGGATACGTGATTGGCAGACAGGGTCAGACCGCGCGAGCAATCCGCACACTTCTCAAAATCGTAGGCGCAAAGAACAACGCTCGCGTGAATCTCAAGATTCACGACCCCAATGCCCGTCAGGACTCTGCCGGCGGATCGCATTACAGCAATGTCGATACCAGCGTTGTCGATGATCTCAAGATATAAAACAAAAATAGAAAAGAGTCCCGCAATGCGGGACTCTTTTTGTTGGTGGCCTATTCATTGGCATGCCATGCGAAGAAACTTTTGTTTTTCGATGCAGAGGTATACTATTAAAGAATGCGCATAGATATTATCACCATCCTCCCCTCGTTGTTTGATTCCTTTGTTTCGGAAAGCCTCATGAAAAAAGCGATCTTGAAAAAAATCGTGCGCATTCGCGTACACGATCTAAGGGCGTTTGCTTTCGATAAGCACAAAACTGTCGATGACCGTCCCTATGGCGGCGGAGCAGGAATGATTTTAAAAATTGAACCGCTGGTACGCACACTAATGTCAATCAAAAAAACAAAAAAATCACGCGTCATTCTACTATCGCCTGCCGGCAAACAGTTTACACAAAAAAAAGCAGACACACTTGCCAAAAAGTGGAACCACCTCATTTTCATCTGCGGACGCTATGAGGGTGTTGATGCGCGCGCTAGACAGCACATCAACGAAGAGCTCTCAATTGGACCCTATGTGCTCAACGGCGGCGAGGTTGCGGCAATGGCAGTGATTGAATCAGTATTCCGCTTGCTTCCCGGAGTGCTTGGCAATAAGGAATCGCTCAGAGAAGAATCCCATATGCACGAGGGCTTTATGGAATACCCTCAGTATACTCGTCCTGAGAATTTTCGTGGCCAACGGGTTCCAAAAGTGCTCCTATCAGGCGACCATAAGAATATTGCTCAATGGCGACTTTTGAAAAGCAAAAAATAAACAATCCATTCAAATTAAACAGCCGTATAACCATAGGTATACAGCGTTCCAAGCTGTGGATATCCTGTGCACTGAGCGGGCTTGACAAGTAATGCGGAAGGGTTTAGGATGAGGCATAGCTTTACAAACCGTAGTATCCTTGATTTAAAGCTCATTTTGAAGCAAAAAGAGCGAAGTCACCTTTCTTGGAGGACTTCACTCTTTTTTCTTCACGTTTGTGAAGGGAAAAGTGGTTCGTTGACAATATGAAAGTGACAAGAACTTCTGTGAGTAAACCCTCACAGAAGGCCAAGCAAACAACATTAAACGTCAATAGCCAATAAGCAAAACTTCTCCATCTGGTTTTTCCGGATGGAATATAATAGACCAAGTCAAACTTTAATAAGAGTTTGATCCTGGCTCAGGATGAACGCTGGCGGCGTGTCTAAGGCATGCAAGTCGAACGG
>JBBTRI010000012.1:28168-43184 GCA_038065255.1 Patescibacteria group bacterium | reverse complement strand
GCTTAATGGTAGAGCACCCGGTTTGCATCCGGGAAATAGGAGTTCGATTCTCCTCAGGTCCATAAGAAATGACTTCACGAAAGTGGAGTCGTTTCTTATTTGGACATGAAGCAAGCAAACTGCTTTGCTTGCGTGGCGAATCGAAGGGCGGAGCGATGTTTTGCTAGCAAGCAAAACCGCGAGCGGCGGCCTGCGACCGAGACTTGCGACGGCAAGGCGAGAGTTGTAGGCGATTCTCCTCAGGTCCAAGAAAAGGGCTCCGCACCAGCGGGGCTTTTTTCGTAGAGCATGAAGCAAATAAACTGTTCTGCCTGTCGGGAAAGTCGAGGGGTCCTTGCGAAAAAAATGGATTCTCATTACACTATAATCATTATCAACGTATTCAATTTACTACTATGTTTGACCGAATCACTCATCCGGAAAAGTTTATAGACGCAGAGCATGCGGGTAAGAATTGGATTGCGCAAGAAAAAAAGAACTATACAGGATTTAGTGAGGTGCTTAAAAGTTTTTTAAGCTTAAAAAATACTGAATTTAATCCGATGTACAGTATTGTCTTCAAATATGGTGGTACTGCTGTAGCAGGAATGTCTGCATATGGAACGAAATTTCTTGAGCGTACAGAGGATCCCTTGCTTGTCGGTGGAGTATTGCTTGCATCCGGAGTACTAGGACTTTCAACTATTGTTATGGGGACAGTAGATTCCATGAAGCGAAGAAAAATCTTACAAGAACGAAAATTGGCGCGAAAAACATCATAACCAATCACTATGCCTCCATCACTTGTATCAATTTTTGAAAAAATTACCGATCTCCTTACTCATTCCCTGGGGTTTTCCCAATCTGGAGCGCAGCGACAACTCACCGAATTGGAAAAAATCATCATGGGAGCTATTATTAGGCGTATGGCAGAAGAAAGGGGCGTGAGTCTTTCATCGCTCCAATCTCAAAAGAAGCTTGAAGCTTTCTTTGAAACATTTTCCGATGAAAAAAAATTAAAAAATATCATAGAACACGAATCAACGCGTGTACTCAAAGAATATTTTTCAACAGTAACAGCGGGACTTGACACGCGGAAGCGTGCACAGTTCTACTCAACACTCCAATCAATTGTTGGGGTAGCATAAATAACCCGAAATAAATTGACTCCATCGAAAAAAGACAATTTTTATGCTATACTGATATCATCTAACTAGTAATGTGTGTTCAAAAAAACACTCACTCGAAAGGGGGTGAACACTATGGCAAAGAAAAAAGCAGCAAAAAAGCCAGCAAAGAAAAAGGCAGCAAAGAAAAAGAAGAAGTAAATTCTTCTCAACAGAAAAATAAATAATCCCGGATCGCTCGCGAGCGGGATTATTTATTTACATTATAATCATAACTTAAATTCACATATTCAACGCACACACTTCGCGCAATAAGTTATGTAATGAGTAAAAATATTTTTTATTGGCAAATACTCTATATCTAAATTTTTTCAAAACTACTTGGTAATAAAATTTTTAATCTATTTTTTTGCCGTCAATAAACCGCTCCTTCGCAATAATAATAAAAAAATATTTTTTGGCTAAATCTCAGAGGGCCTGTTGATAACTTTTTTATTCAAGCGACCAATCAATCTCTTTCTTGCCTGCTTTGCGAAGAATTTCATTTGTCTTTGAAAAATGTTTGCAGCCAAAAAATCCTGCATACGCAGAGAGCGGAGAAGGATGTGGTGCAGCTAAAACAACATGTTTAGTTGTGTCGATGAGCGCTTCTTTTGATTTTGCATAATTTCCCCAAAGTAGGAAAATAAGTCCCTCGCGTTTTTCAGATAGTGTGCGTATGGCTGCATTAGTGAATTCTTCCCATCCTTTTTTTTGATGCGAACCCGCAGAATGTGCGCGTACCGTAAGAGTCGCATTCAGTAACAACACTCCCTGCGCAGTCCATTTTTCGAGATTGCCGCTTACGGGCAATGCCACGCCAATATCATTGTGCAGTTCCTTAAAAATATTTACCAGTGAAGGAGGTGGAGGCACTCCTAGGGGAACGGAAAAGCAAAGTCCATGTGCTTGTCCGGGCCCATGATAGGGATCCTGACCCAATATAACAACACGTACATCCCAAAAAGAAGTTTGGTCGAATGCGGCAAAAATGTATTGTCCTGACGGATAAATACGCTGGCCGCTTGAGATTTCTTTTACAATAAAGCTTTTGAGTTCTTTAAAATAAGGTTTTTCAAATTCTTCGCTGAGCGCCTCCTTCCAGCTTTGCTCGATTTTAGGATTGATCTCCATATATAATCATAGTAGCAAAAAATAAAACAACAAAAAACCATCCTTTCGGATGGCTTCTTGATAAACTGGCACCGACCTACTTTCCCGCAAAGCAGTATCATCGGCCCTGAAGTGCTTGACGACCGAGTTCGAGATGGGATCGGGTATTTCCACTCCGGTAGAGGCACCAGAGATGCCTGCCCAACATTCCTGTTAGGCAGACTTTCTCTGATATCTGATTACGAACATTTTGTTAGCTCTGATTATGGTCGAGATGCGTTTGACGTATTAGTACGGCTTGGCTTAAACCCTCACAGGTCTTCCACCTACCGCCTATCAACCTGATAGTCTCTCAGGAGTCTAATAACGAAATCTTATCTTGGAGACGGCTTCATGCTTATATGCTTTCAGCGTTTATCCGTGCCGAACGTAGCTACCCAGCGATGCCCTTGGTAAGACAACTGGTACACTAGAGGTTCGTTCTTTCCGGTCCTCTCGTACTAGGAAAGAGCCTCCGCAAATTTCGAACGCCCACCGTGGATAGGAGACCGAACTGTCTCACGACGTTCTGAACCCAGCTCGCGTGCCGCTTTAATTGGCGAACAGCCAAACCCTTGGAACCTTCTCCAGCTCCAGGATGCGACGCACATATTTCCACTATTACTAATGGTGTAGACTATACCTTCATCCGATTTGCACAATCGGAGATGAGCATATAATAGAAGTTTACACGATGCGTATTAACGCACACCTTCTATTTCTGTCTGATAATCATCAGACTTCAGTCGTTACGGGGTCAAGCAATTTTGTATGCCATCGAAGGAATCACATAGGGCCGTATGCACGACCGTAAGCGCTCCATTGATTTCGATGGGATATAGATCACAAATGCATTTTTATGTTTTTGGATGGTGCTTTGAATGTTTAATGTCTGTAGTGACTGCTGTATAACTCTTTGTTCTTCATAGAAATAACTTTGAGTATTTAATCGCAAAGCATTACAGTCATTCCTCCGATAGCCATCATCCATAACCCATACTGCGAGCATTCGCGGAGATAATAGTTTTGGCAATTCATGCGGTATGTGTTTTCTTTTATTTTTATAAAAGAGCTTCACATACTCTTCGAATAGCGAGAGTGTTCGCGTTCGAAGTATACAATGATGATAGAACTTATTTGTGCGAATATCCTTTCTCTTTTTTATCGAAACAACAGAGGGGATTCCGTACAATTGTTCTTTCTTCCAGATGACATACTTCTCTTGCGATAGGGAATGATCGATAACAAGCCGAACATTCTTCCCGTTTCGTTCAAGAAAACCGTCACCCAAAAGAGTGCCAATAATAATATCTCGTTGCTGACTTCCCACGGTATTGTCCATAAAATACTGGGTTCATTATACCATTTTATGGAGTTCACCGTTATGAGCTCATTTTTCTCATGCTCGATTACTCGAGCAGCGACCCTTATCGAGCCGACATCGAGGTGCCGAACCTGGTCGTCGATATGGACTCTTGGACCAGACTAGCCTGTTATCCCCAGAGTAGCTTTTATCCGTTGAGCTTCGACCATCCTATTATGGATCGTCGGATCACTAACCTCTACTTTCGTAGCTGCGCGACTTGTAGGTCTTGCAGTCAAGCTGGCTTGTGCGTTTGCGCGTCCAGTCCCGTTTCCATCGGGACTAAGCCAACCTTTGTAGACGCCTCCGTTACTTTTTGGGAGGCAACCGCCCCAGTTAAACTACCCACCAGCTACTGTCTCCTTTCAGGATAACTGAATAGGATCAAGAATTACGACCATCCAAGGGTGGTGTCTCATTGTTGCCTTGCGGCTCCCACCTACACTGAACATGAAGGGTTATAATCCAATAGCAAGCTGTAGTAAAGCTTCATGGGGTCTTTTCGTCCAGCGGCGGGTAAAGAGCATCTTCACTCCTCTTGCAATTTCGCCGGGTCCTACGAGGAGACAGTTCTCTTGTTGTTATGCCGTTCGTGCAGGTCGGAACTCACCCGACAAGGAATTTCGCTTTTCGCTTCCTTTTTTGCGAAGGACTCTATCTTCACCCCGATGATTATCGGGGGCATGGCGTGGAGTCTCTGAGGGAATCCGAAACATTTCGGATCTTCCCTGCTGATTGCCGTACGGCTACGGTTTCCAGCATATAGCCATGTTTTCACTGACTATCCATGTATGGATAGTCAGCAGGACCATTATCACATTGCTGTGAAATGAAGCAGCTTTTTATCGTTTACCATTTTTTTTACGACCATAATCGTCCCAGTCCTTTTCCGATCCACATATTATGAATCGGAAAACCTTAGGACGATTATAGTTATCGCCGGCGTTCATCAGCGCTTCGGTTCAAAGCCTTCTAGATTACTCCAGTCAACTCCTCCCCTTAACGTTCTGACACTGGCCAGGCATCAGCCCCTATACGTCGCCTTACGGCTTCGCAGAGACCTATGTTTTTGGTAAACAGTCACAAGAGAAACGTTTGCTGTGCCCCGACACGTACCTTGCGGCACGAGCGGGGGAGGCATATCCCTAAGTTACGCCTAGCTTTTTTGCCGAGTTCCTACTCGTAGGTTCTCCCGTACACCTTCGTATACTCAACGTGCTCACCTGTGTCGGTTTGCGGTACGAGTACTACCAGACGAGCCCAACAGTGCTTTTCTAGATTCCACCTTCTTCCGACTTGTCAGAGTTGCCTCCAACTTACACTCCCCCGACGTTAATCGAGGTTGGACGCGCATAACCAAAGCGCGCTCGGAATACTATGAAATGTCCGCTGTTGAAATCTGGCAGTAGTTCAGGAATATTAACCTGATATCCATCGGCTACCCCGCACCTTGGCACGGACTCACCTTAGGATCGACTAACCCTGGATCGATTTGCGTTGTCCAGGAAACCTTGAGCTTTCGGTGTTGAGAGTTCTCATCTCAATGTATGCTACTTATGCCAACATTCTCACTTCTGAACGCTCCACCGCACCTCACAGTACGACTTCGCTGCATTCAGAATGTTCCTCTACCACCCCGCCCAACGTTTGAATGACAGTAATCAAGATATCTTAGATAAAAAAATTATTCTTTATCGCAAATACCTCAATCCAATATCACCCAAACGTTGGGCAGGATCCGCAGCTTCGGTAGTGTTCTTAGCCCCGGTATATTTTCGGCGCGCGGCAACTTGACCAGTGAGCTATTACGCTTTCTTTAAATGATGGCTGCCTCTAAGCCAACATCCTGGTTGTCATTGTCGCGGTACCACCTTTTACACTGAGAACACATTTAGGGACCTTAGATTGCGGTCTGGGCTGTTCCCCTTTTGTCTGACGGACCTTAGCGCCCGTAGACTTACTCCCCCTGTATAGCGTACCCAGTATTCGGAGTTTGGTTGGAAGCGGTAGGATTGCTCCACCCGCCCCCATTCAGTGCTCTACCCCTGGGCGCCACAGAAAGGCTAGTCCAAAAACTATTTCGAGGAAAACAAGCTATTACCGAGTTCGATAGGAATTTCACCACTAACCACAACTCATCCCCGTGTTTTGCACAGCACGTGGGTGCGGGCCTCCCTCTGTTTGTTGGCAGAGTTCACCCTGGCCATGGTTAGCTCACCCGGTTTCGTGTTTTGTCCATGCCGCTGCTCCACGTGGTTATAAGGTAAGCGGTTCTCGAATCGTGGAAATTGCTCTCCAACAACCCGGTAACCCGCTAGCCTTATAACCTATGGAAGTCGCCCTATTCAGACTTGGTTTCCCTTCGCTTTCGTCCGATTCTCGGACTTAAACTTGCGACATAGAACAAACTCGTTGGCTCATTCTTCAATAGGAACGCCGTCACCCGCTTTGCAGCAGGCTCCGACTCCTTGTAAGCACATGGTTTCAGGTACTATTTCATTGCCCTTCCGGGCTGCTTTTCACCTTTCCCTCACGGTACTGGTTCACTATCGGTGGTCAAAAGTATTTAGCCTTGCCAGATAGTCCTGGCTGATTCCTACTCGCTTTCACGAGGCGCGCAGTACTTGGGATCTAAAATGAAACAGAGAAGACAAATTCTTTTCGGCTACGAGGTTATCACTCTCTTTGACTGGCCTTCCCAGGCCATTCGCCTAAAAATTCGTTTCCCTGCACGTCAGAATCGGCTGGCGTACCATTTCGTCCCGCTACCCCTAAATTATCTTTGGCCCGATCGCTGTCCGCCAAACGCCACAAGCCTAGATTGCTCCAAACTCACTTTGTAAGACTTTTGATAATTAAGGTTTTGGCTGTTCCCTTTTCGCTCGCCGCTACTAAGGGAATATACTAGGTTAATAGGTTAAAGGGTTTATAACAACAAGGAAAATCCCTGTGCTATGCACCCCAAAACCTAAAAACCTAGAGTCTTTTTTTCTTTTCCTCCGGTTACTGAGATGTTTCACTTCACCGGGTTGTCAAACTCTAGAGGCTTCCCTCTAAAGATACCTCGATCTTCCATCGAGGTGGGTTTCCCCATTCGGAAATCCGCGGATCACGGGTTGCTTGCCACCTTCCCGCGGCTTATCGCAGGCTGCTACGTCCTTCATCGTCTTTTGACCCCTAGGCATCCACCATGTGCACTTATTCGCATCTCGACCATAATCAGAGCTCATTGCCGGTTAAGGCAATAATGTATCGTAATTATAATGAAATGAGATGAGATACTATTGCTTACTAATGCTCTTTACTTTGCTTTACTTGCTAACTAATTTGCTTAATTTGTTCGTAATCAGATTGTCAAAGAACTTCCCCCTCCTTTTAAGGGAGAATGGGTGGGGATTTTGTAGGCTTTCATCCACACTCATTCGCCCTAAAATGTTGTATTTAAAACAAAAAACCGCATTTCAGCGGCCGTAAGAAAAAACGCACCAGCAGAAATTAACCTTTTGAACCTTCGCTACTCGTTGTTATGGGTAACATGGAGTTTTTGATAATTCCTTTCAGCTGCTATTTCTCAATCACTCACCTTTGTATGTGAGCGTACGACCAAGTATACTATAAGCAGAATACATGTCAAGAGCTCCCACTATCTATAACCATACGAAAAATTGGCATTCTTCCCCATTTCTGACAATTGAGAGTTTTCCACATGATGGGGATAAAAAATGTATTGCTCCCTTGGGCAGGGAGGGACTCGACTTCGACTCTCGGCTCGCCGTCGCTCACCTCGGTCTAGCCACCGCCTCGCGGGTCCGATAACTATCGGACCATCGCTCCGGCGTTCTCGTCCCTACGCGACAGAAGCAGTTCTGTCGCTCCTTGGGCAGGGAGGGACTCGAACCCTCAAGGGTTGCCCCATTGGCTTCTAAGGCCAACGCGGTTACCAATTTCGCCACCTGCCCAAAAATGATTATAAATATAATACAATCAATATACCCCGTTGTCTAGAGCGGTATTAAATCAAACGTAGTCTCCTATGAATTTGAAAAAAGTATAAAAATGTGGTATAATCATAGGACAAAGGGGATAACATGGCTCGCGGTCTGTCGCGGGTGTTGCTCTTTTCTAAAAAAACATGAAAAACAAAAAGAAAAACACCACTTTTTCCATTTTATTTATGTATAACCAACCATAAATAGGCATTATTGTATTTCAACCATGCCTATTTATTTTATATGTTTCACCGCACAACAAACAACATGAAGGAAGCCTGCGGAATTATGTATGGAAAAATGGAAAAGAGCCTAAAGCTTTTACGCCGCATTTATTTCGTTGAAATTATTGTTCTGCTGATTGTCGGCGGTATTGTTGGCGTATTTATGAGCCTTTATGCTGCGCCGAATAAATCATTTGTTTATCAGGGTCGCATCACTGGAGCTGATTTTCTGCCGCTTGATGATGCGACATACTACATGCGTATCAAGCTTTTTGACGCATTAACAGGCGGCACATGCTTCTGGTCAACAGGAGCTGACCGAACTGGAGCG
Organism: Patescibacteria group bacterium; assembly: GCA_038065255.1. Lineage (NCBI taxonomy): Bacteria > Patescibacteria group bacterium. Next base: position 34,980 of record JBBTRI010000012.1, on the reverse strand, counting down.
AACTGTACTGCGTTAAATTCGGCGGCGAATGTTCCGGTTGTACTCACTCGAAGCTTATTTTCACTGCCAATGGGCGACACTGCATACCATGCCAACATGCCGAATATCGCGTCTCTTGATTTCAAAAACACTACCTACTTCATGGATGTATCGTTCTCCACTGCATCAGGCGGCACCTATGAAACATTCACCACTCGCACAAAGCTGGGCTCTGCCGCAAGTGCAGTAGCTGTCCTTGATGCACTGCAAGCGAATATGTTCAATCAAGTGCCTGGGTCATATACTCAAATCAATGACGCTGATGGCATCACCACCTCTGATGCGACGATCACTGTTGATTCTACCGCTGGGTACCCTTCCGCTGGCACGATTCTCATAGATACCGAGGTGATGACGTATACCGCCACAACAGCAACAACACTTACCGGTGTTGTGCGTGGAGCTCTTGGCACGACAGCTGCAACCCATAATGATAATGCCACGGTAAAGACATATTTGTTTTCGGGAGCGGCCGGCACAGCAACCGCAACGCTTTCGAGCGACCACACCAATGCCGTAACAACTATCACTGTGGGGTCTACTGCAGGCTATCCGACAAGCGGCACAATCCGAATAGACAATGAACTAATCACCTATACCGGAACAACGACAACAACACTTACTGGAGCTGCTCGTGGCGCGCGAGGAACAACGGCTGCTGCACATACGTCAGGCGCGATAGTAAAACTTGATATCTTTCCAACCTATTTTATTACTAGCGATGGGAGCGCGTTTGTAAACTCAAATAGCACTTCTACCAATCCACAAATTGGTTTTCAAGTTTCAGGTACAACAAATTATACGCTTGGCATTGACCGATTGGCGGACTCAACGGCAAATAAGTTCAAAATCAGTACAAATAATGTTGCAACAACGGGAACGGGAACGCTATCGAGCGCAAGTATGGTGGTCACCGGCGTAGGAACTGCTTTTATTACGCAAATTTCAATTGGAAGCAATATCACCGCTAGTGGACAAACGCGCACTGTCGATTCTATATCCAGCAATACATCACTCACAACAGAGACTGCCTTTTCTCCGGCTATTTCATCAGGAACATCATTTACCTTTACCAGAAATCTTCTTGCGCTTGATTCGCGATCCACTTTTGCAACAGGTGCGCAATATTCCGCATTTACGTTTTACGGTCTCAATAATACGTTGGCATCATCATTTGATGCGGATTACACAACGCTTACCGTGACGCCGCCAACCATAACGCTTTCCGAATCGACTCAAGTAACTTCGCTCATGGAATCTATTTTCTTCTTTCGCCCGACAATTGCATCCATTGCAGCTGGAATCACGGATGCTTCAACATTTACGGTTGCTGGTCCACCGCTATTAACCGCCGGTGCAATGACAAATGCCTATGCAGTAAAGGTGAATAGCCTCACGACTAATGGCGGAGCGGCGCCAACCAATGCCTATGGTCTAGCTGTTGCCGCACCAACAGGAGCTACGAACAACTATGCAGCTATCTTTACCGGAGGAAATGTAGGTATCGGCACCACGGCGCCAATCACACAGCTGCATGTGGCGGGCAATGTGCCAAGTGCGGCTCATCTCACATCAAGTGTACAAACGGGTGCTGGATTTAGTCATATTCATGTTCAGGGACGTTATCTGTATGCAACTGGGTTGGATGCAAATAAATTTTATATTTATGATACTTCAAAACTTGGAATAAGCAGCCCCGTATTGAATTTAATTAATACCGGAGGAACAGGAACAACGACCGCAGCCGGCCCTCAGCGCGTCAAAGTAAGTGGACGGTATGCATATATTCTAAATCAAACAGCGAACAAACTAAGTGTCTACGATATATCAAACCCAAGCTCGCCAACACTTATGGGGAATTCTGCAAATGGGACGGGAACAATCACCACCTCAGGTGCCGCAGTAACAGGGAGTGGAACCTCATTTAATACTGGGCTTGCAATAGGAAACACAATTACCGTAAGCGGACAAACGCGAACAATAGCGAGTATCTCCGGTGCCACTTCACTTACTGTTGATACTGTATTCTCACCGGATATAGGCGCAGGAACAGCATTCACATATATAGCCCCTATTACAACACAGAGTGGTCCGAATGCGATCGCAGTACAGGGACGTTATGCGTATGTCGTTAGTACCACTGCTGCTCGGCTTGAAATTTTTGACATTTCTAACCCTGCTTCGCCCACAGTTGTCAATACGGGCGGACTTGCATTAAGCTCAGGCCCCAATAGTATTGCTATTCAGGGGCGCTACGTTTATATAGCCAATAGCAGCACAACGACATTTAGTATTGTTGATGTATCAAACCCAACATCTCCATCAATCATTTCGAACCCAACCGTTGTCGCGAATGCAATTGGTATCACTGTTCAGGGGCGCTATGCGTATGTGGTCAGCGGTCCACCTGCTTCCACGGCAAACGGAACACTCCAAATCTTTGATATTTCAAATCCTGCTAGTGTCCCTGCTGTTATTGGGACAGTTGCTACAGGGAATAACCCTACATCCGAGCCCGTTGTGCAAGGGCGCTATCTCTATCTCAACAATCCAGCAGACTTCACCGTCGCCGGCACCATGCAAATTTTTGATGTCTCCAATCCGGCAAGTCCTTCGAGTGTTGGCACTGTGGGAACCGGCACTGGCCCAGTAAATCTTGATGTAGCAGGTCGCTATGTATTCGTGCCAAACTCTGTTACGAACACCATACAAGTGTTTGATGTTGGCGGCTCATATGTTCAACAAATGGAAGTAGGAGGGCTTGAGGCAACTTCGGGACAAATTCGGAATAATCTATCGGTAAATAATGATCTTTCGGTAGGCGGGGGCATCAACGTCGGCATTGGTGGAATGTATTCAGCGGGACCTCTCACTGTTACCGGTCTCGAAGGCGCCTCTGGTACCGCATCAGCATTTGATGTTCGTAATTCAACCGGCACAAGTGTATTTTTTGTACAAAATACGGGCAGAGTCGGGTTTGGTGTTGTTGCGCCAAGCTTCTCTCTTTCTCTTGGGGGATCATCCGCACAAACAATTGCCGTTGAAGCCGCAACCGCAAATAATGCAGGGAATAATCTAAGTCTTTTTGCTGGAAATTCAGGAAGCGGCACAAATCTTATTGGAGGAAATCTTACGCTTACATCGGGAAATTCTACCGGCACAGGACAAGCAAAGGTAGTTGTTCAGGTGCCGCAAAAAAGCGCAAGTGGTGCGACAAGCAACTTGGCAAGTACTATGCTTGAGTTTGTGAATGGACATATCGCTATTGTTGCACAAACCGCTGTGCCAACACTCGGAACATGCACGGGGGGAACGCTAGCAACCTCGCCGCAGGCAAGCGATACGTCAGGAAAAATCACAGGTATCACAGGGGATTCCTGTGCACTCACTTTCACTGCAAATAACGCATATACCAATGCGCCTGTATGTGTAGCACAGTACGAAGGAAGTGATACGCGGTCCATTAGAGTCTCTTCAATAAGCACGACAAGTGTTACATTTACATTCTCATCCACTCCAGCCGCCGCTGCAACAATTTCTTATTTTTGCGTCGGCCTTGGCTCGCAATAATACTTATGTAATGATATGTTATTGCGTAAAAAAAAATTTTTCTTAGCGATTATCATTTTGACTCTTTTCGCATCTATTGATGCGCGAAATGTTTTTGCACAAGTGCTTTCCTCAACAAACTATCGCGTACTTTCGAGTTCTATCAATTGCGGCGGAAACACGGCAACATCGGCAAGCTATGCCTTGCAAGATTCGACGTGCGAAACGGTTGGTCCGGGAGCAAGCGACTCCAATGCCGTCTTTACTATAAGCACAAACTATTCGCTAGGCGGCGGATACCAAGCCATGACAGACATCCCAACACTTTCCGTTACACTGTCGGCATCAAGTATTTCATTCGGTACGCTAAGTACCGCATCCGTCACAACGGCTACGCCAACAGTCGATGTTACGGTTACCACTAATGCCGTTGGGGGATACAGCGCCACCATTATTGCAGACGGCGCGTTTCGCTCTGCGGGAGGAAATTTCGGCGATGTTACCGACGGTACCGTTACTGCCGGACAAAATGAGTATGGCGTACGCACAAGCGGCACCGACGGACAGTTCAATGATACCGACACCTGCATTCCCTATACCGGATCAGGCTGCTCAACAACGCCAAAAACAGTTGCTACCAATTCAAGTTGGGTGAGCAGTAAAACAACAACGCTTTCGTTTAAAGCATCGCCATCAGGCACAACAGCTGCGGGCAATTATTCACAATCGATTACTGTTATTATAAGCGGAACGTTTTAATACTCACATGTTTGAACGAACAAAAAACAACTTTTACAATACATGTACGTCGTTTTGCACCACTGCGAAGCGCAGTGTTCATCTATTCAAAAAACTTTATGCGCTTGAGCTGACAGTACTTCTTATTGTAGCAGGCACGATCAGTATTACCGTTGCGCTGTACGCTGCTCCAAACCAAGCATTTGTCTACCAGGGAAAGCTTACCGACCAGAACTATACCCCCGTATCAAATGGAACATACTACGCAAAACTAAAAGTCTATTCAGACCCTGCGGGAGGGAATGCCAATTGCGTATGGGCAACAGGATCGGTAACAAATGCAACATTATCGACAATCACCAATAACTGTACCGAAGCTCTTACTACGTCCGCCATTCAAGTGACAGTGTCCCATGGTGCATTTGCCATTCACATTGGCGATACATCTTTGACGGGCGGGAAAATGCCCGATATCTCAAGTCTTAATTTCAAAACAACGACCTACTATCTTGGTGTTACTGTTTGCGGCACCGGAGCAGATGCGGCCACAGCATGCGGAACCGATCCTGCCCCTGCGGAAATGACACCTCTCTTGGCCGTTACCGGCTCACCGGCTGCTGCGAGCATTATAAGCACGCTGCAAGCGAATACGTTTAATCAAGTGCCTGGAAGCTATACGCAAATCAATGATGCGGATGGCATTACCACCTCTGATGCGACGATCACCGTTGATTCTACCGCGGGCTATCCCTCCGCCGGAACGATTCTCATAGATACCGAGGTGATGACCTATACCGCTACAACAGCAACAACACTTACCGGCGTTGTACGTGGAGCGCTTGGCACGACAGCCGCAACCCATGCGGATAATGCCACGGTAAAAACGTATTTGTTTTCGGGAGCGGCAGGCAACACAACACTTATCAATGACGCGGATGGTATCACGGCTGCTGATACGACAATCACCGTCGATTCGACTGCCGGGTATCCGACTAGCGGCGCAATCCGAATAGACAATGAACTAATCACCTATACCGGGATATCAGCACCTACATTTACCGGGGCAGTGCGTGGTGCGCGAGGAACAACGGCTGCAACACACACGGATAATGCGATAGTAAAACTTGATATCTTTCCAACCTATTTTATCACCAGCGATGGGAGCGCGTTTGTAAATGCAAACTCTTCTCCCTTTATGCCATCTCAAATTGCCCTGCAGATCAACAACACAACTTCTTACGCCTTTGGAAATGATCAGCTTGGAAATAATTATTTCAATATCCGCGGCGGCAATCTCGATGATTTTTCGATTCCGACATTTTACAGAATCCGTCATGAAACATCGGTATCAGGAAGCTACTCTGCTCACCAATTATTCGGGAGGAATGCTGCGCTTACTTCAGCAAATAGCACTAACTATACAACGCTCTCTGTATCCCCCCCAATACAAACATCGCTCACGGGATCAACCCAAGTTACAACGCAAATGGATTCTGTTCTTTTTAACCGACCGAGGATTGCATCAATCACGGAAGGAATCACGGATGCTGCAACATTTTCTATTGCCGGTCCTCCAAGCTTAAGCGCAAACGTTGCAACCAATATGTATGCTTTCTATATAAATGGAGCAGAAGTAACAGAGGGCATTGTCACTCCATCAAACGCCTATGGACTTTCTATAGCAGCACCAACAGGTGCAACTAATAATTATGCGGCTGCTTTTACCGGTGGGAAAGTAGGTGTTGGCACCGTGTCGCCTATTACTCAACTTCATGTTGCAGGTAGTGTGCCGAGCGCAGCACTGAATGGATCGGGAACAGCTGCGGGGGCAGGAACGCTCTGGGTGACAGTTCAAGGCCGCTATGCCTATGTTACAAATAATACCGCAAATACACTCCAAATCTTCGATGTCTCAAATCCTGCATCGCCATTAAGCGTGGGGATAGTTGCGACTCAAACAAATCCAGTGCAAGTTGTCGTAAAGGGTCGGTACGCCTATGTTGCGAATACGGGCTCAAATACGCTACAAGTTTTTGACGTCTCAAACCCCGCATCACCGACAAGCGCAGGAACGGTTGCGACAGGTAATGGTCCGGCAGGAGTTGCCGTACAAGGAAAATTCGCATACGTTCTGAATTTTTCGGGAGATACTTTTCAAGTTTTTGACGTCTCAAACCCCGCATCACCAACTGCGGCAGAAATAGCACCGCTTGCAACCGGCACCAGTCCCCTGGGAATTGAGATACGGGGTCGATATGCCTATATTACAAACAATGGTACAACTGATTCTTTTCAAATTATTGATGTTTCAGACCCTACGCAGGCTACTGTACGATCTACGACCACTACGGGCGCTGGTACCGACCCAAGTGGTGTTGCGCTCCAGGGGCGCTACGCATATATTACTCTTCGCGGGACAGATACGCTCCAAATTTTTGATATTTCAAATCCTGCGTCACCAACAAGTGTAGGAACAGTTGCAACAG
>JBBTRI010000012.1:0-28068 GCA_038065255.1 Patescibacteria group bacterium | reverse complement strand
ATTTTTGATATTTCAAATCCTGCGTCACCAACAAGTGTAGGAACAGTTGCAACAGCAACACGCCCTATTATGGTGGAGGTTAACGGACGGCATGCCTATGTGCCCAATTTGACATCAGCGACACTGCAAGTTTTTGATATAGGTGGATCATATATTCAGCAACTTGAGTCTGGCGGACTTGAGCTGGCACAGGCGCAAGTACGAAATAATCTTACAATCAATAATGATCTTTCAGTGCAAGGAGGGATGAATATTGGATTGGGTGGTATGTATTCTGCTGGTCCGGTGACTCTTAGCGGTCTTACACTTGTGAGTCTCGATTCAATGTTCAGTGTGCGTAATTCTGTCGGAACCTCTCTCCTCACTATAGCAAATGACGGATTTTTCATGCTTGGAAAATCTCTCACCTCGGGCTACGCCATTGAATTTGCTCGTGGAGCCGATCGCACAATAGGTGTTGAGAGTGGAACTGCGGCAGGACAAAATCTTACTCTTGCCGCAGGAAATAATGGCGGCGGAACAAATCTTGCCGGTGGCGATGCTCATCTTAACAGCGGGGACAGCACAGGAAATACGGCTTCGAAAATTATTATTCAAACTCCGCAAACAGGAGCCTCAGGCAGTGGAGTAAATAGCTTTGCGCCAATGTTTGAATTCGCACGGGGACATCTTGCAACAATAAACTATTCCGGTGGGGGCAACTCTCCAACAGTCAGTTGCAGTGGAACTGCCGCAACGCTCGATACGGGGAGTAATGATATCGCCGGAAAAGCAACGCTTCCTACCGGAGCAGGATCATCGTGTACGCTTACGTTTGCGCGAACCTACACTAATGCGCCGGGCTGCACCATCATGTACGAGGGGGCAGCGCTTGCAGTAACTGTACAGCTCAACAGCGGTACCGGCATCCTTATAAGCTCAGGAATAACTGTCACTGGGAGTCTTTCTTCATTCACGACAGAATTAGCAGTCGGTGACACCATCCTTGCCGGAGGGCAGAGTAGGGTTGTTGCGTCAATTGCAAATAGCACGTCACTTACAACAACATCTGCTTTTTCTCCAACACTTGGAGGAGTTCCTTTTACCATACAGCACGGGCGCTCGCTTAAAATACAGTTTAGTCCGACACCATCGGTTGGTGACAAATTTTCATGGCTCTGCATAGGACAGGGAAGCCAATAACATTCATGGTATGTGTTAAGAAAAAACACCCTACACTATCTCGCAAAAATCGTACTCAGGAGGCCATCGCAAAGGATGGTTGTGTTTTTATCTGACATTCTCTGTGATATCAAAGATTTTGCATACTCTTGCGTCAAGCCCGTAAAAGATGTGTGGCACGACAGCAGAGATGCGCTTAGCGAGTATTCCAAAAAGCGATTGTATAAAAAAATACATCAATCAATCCTTCGCTCCCATTCGAAATCTCCATCATTATTTACGCTCACCCGGCGCGGTATCCATTGGCTCACCTATCATGTCGCTCGTTTTGAAGCGCTTCATCAAACTCCCCATGTTTCGCGAGAATTAATCCTGAAGGAGCTGCTACCCAAAGCTACAGGAGGCGCTCCATTCTTGGCTTCCCTGCCCGCAATTACCTCCAATCCAATTGCCATTGGAGCGACAGCCATTGGCGCAACGGTTGGCATGTTTGCAGTATGCAAAACATGCCGAGTAAAAACATGTGGGTTCTGCGAAAAGCTCTTCCATCTAACAAGGGGCATTGGTGCCCAAACACGGCAGGATATAGCGCTCATTGGAAGTTTTTTTGCCAGAATAATTCGGGTGGCGAATTCTTTTCATATTCCAATACCACACATTACCGTGCCGCAATTAGCACTTCCAACAATTACGTTACCCAAAATATCGCTTCCGGGCATACGCCTTCCTCGCATTCGTATACCTGTATTTGCAAAAAACTATATCCCGTTTGAAGAAACAGCTTCTAGTGTACTGGCAATACTAGTAAAGCTCTCGCGCATATGTATCCGACTTGGTGCACTTAAACTGCCCCGTTTTGCATTGCCATCATTTCATCTGCCCCACATTCGTTTATCTCTGCATATCCCGCAATTTAAACCACCACACATTCGCTTACCGCGATTTGCCACAAAGTTTCGCACACCCACCCTTACGTTGCCCCATTTCTCATTGCAGCACTGGCTCTTTCAGCTCAAAAATTGGTATTCAAATTTTCTTTTAAAAAAATTTGATAGCGCCTCTCTACCGCCAATACAGCACCATACCAACGGCCCAAAAAAAATGTCTTTTTTTAGAAAATACTATGTAACAGAAGTGATTGTTCTTGCAATCATCTTTGGGACTGTAGGTATATTCATGAGTATCTATGCCGATACTGCATCAAATAGGGCGAATATGCCAATCATCTACCAGGGTCGCCTCATGGATGCGAGCTATGTCCCGGTATCAGATAATAATACATACTATTTTCGATTTAAAATAACAACTGCTAGTGATGGAACGGGTTGTGTGTGGGCAACGGGAAGCTGTGGAACACCCGCCTCTATTACAGCTGCAGTGAGTCGGGGGCTTTTTACAGTCGTTCTCGGAACAGGAACTGGAAATAACTCCTCTCTTTCAGGAATTAATTTTGATACCAATACTCATTATCTTGAAGCGACTGTCTGTGGCACGACCGATTCGGGTTGCCAAACGCTTACGCCGCGCAAACAAATCGGTGGAGTGACCTATTCATACAATTCTGACTTGCTTGATGGACTCAATTATGATGATTTTCTCTTACGTAGCCCGACGACAAACGCCCAAACGCTTACGTTTACCGGGACAACTACCGACGCACTCACGGTAAATGCCACATCTCTTACATCGGGTACCGTTCTTATGCTCACAGGACCATCAAGCGGCACGGTGGGTGTGACTGATGCGATACTTAAGATTACTTCTGACGTTGGAAATATTGGTACAACAAATGGTCTGATCTCATCAACTGCTACGATTGATAGTACGGCAGCAAGCGCAAGTGCAGTCAATCTCTACCTTAGCACTATTAATTCAAATGCCACGGAGGCAAATAGCGTCTACGGAATCTATGCAACATCAACTGATGCAGTAGCTTTGGGAAATACAAATTACGGCATCTATAACACTGTCGGTAATACTGGCGCGCTTACAAGCGGCACAAAGACGCTCTACGGAAACTATACCTCTGTTTCTGGAACGCTTGCAGGAAGCGGGGGAAGTACCAATGTCTACGGCAACTATATTACAACAACCGCTACACATCCCAATGACGCAGGCACCGTAAATAACTACGGCCTCTATATTGCAAACGGAACATCTTCCACTAATGGCAGCTCAACAAAATACGGGCTCTACATCGCAGAACCGACGGGAGCAGATACCAATTATGGAGCAATCGTTGCCGGAGGGAATGTCGGGATTGGGACGACTGCGCCATCGACATCCTTATACATACTATCTCCAAATACAGTGACTGAGAGTTACGGCAATTTAACTGTAATGACAAATGATTCAGCCGCCATAAATAAGGGCGGACAAATTACGCTGGGCGGTTATTATAGCGGTACAACCACAATTGCTAATTATGGAACCATCGCTGGAAGAAAAGAGAACTCCACTGCAGATAATTATAATGGCTATCTGGCTCTCGGGACTTCTCTTCACGGTACTGGGAATGTTCAGCGCATGACCATTCTAAGCTCTGGTGTCGTAACGATTGGTGGGACAACGAATACTGCGTATGGTCGGTTGGGACAGTTATTTGAAGTCAACACGTTATCCAATTACGGTGGTGTAGCTCTAAGCACATGGTCTACAACAGATGATGAGGCTTCACTTCTAGATCTCAATAAATCTGGCGCGGCCGCAATCGGCACACTAACAACAGCGGTAGTGAACGGGGAGCGGCTTGGCACTATTGCCTTCCGCGGTTCAGACGCCACCGATCTGGAGGTTGCCGCGCAAATAAAAGGAATGGTCGATAACACCGTTGCGAATAATCAAGTGCCGGGAAGGTTGGAGTTTCACACCGCGAGTTCAGCGGGTACACTTACTCAGAGAATGACCATCCTCAATAGCGGTGAATTGATCGTCGGTGGCACAACGAATGCAACGTACGATGGTGGAAGATCTCTAATTGAAGTTAATAAATCTGCAAATTCCGCGGGTCTATCGTTAAACACATGGAGTGAGACTGGAACAGATGAAGGTCTTCTTGATTTTCTTCGAAGCAAATCAGCTACCATTGGCGCCCATACGGCAATGGCGAGTGGAGATATTCTTGGTGGTATTTATTTTAGAGGATCTGATGGTGGGACGACATTTCGTTCTGCGGTAGCCATTGAAGTAGCGGTTGATGGAGCAGTTACTGGAGGTGGGGCGGCGGATATGCCAGGACGCATAATGTTTTACACCTCGCCTGACGGAACAGCAACCCTTGCGGAACGACTAAGAATCGATAGTGCCGGCAACGTCGGCATTGGAATGACCCCAAGTGCGGTGCTTGACGTCACGCAAGGGACGGTTGGTAATCAAATACTCGGCCTCACGTCAACCGCAACGAATGACGATCCGAATTATAAAGTGTATCAGGGGAGACAACAAATCATAGGGGATGGCACACCTGGCACTACTGCCGATCTCAATACAATAACTATTACCCAAGACAACACCTTTTTTATCGAGGCGCGTGTAATCGGAAGAGCGGTGAGTGGAGCAGGTTGTACCGAGGATGATGGCGCAACCTATATCCTTCGTGGAGGATATAACAATCCAACTGGAACCGCAGCCGCACTTGATGGAACATCTCCACAGGCTACTTTTACCAGTGAAACGGTTGGTGCATGGACAAACCCCACGTTAGTTATATCAAGTGGAACTGTTATTTTGCGCGTAACTGAGGTTACAAACTGCACTATCACATGGCATAGCACTGTCACAGTGAGCAATGTAGGATCATAATAAAAAGAGGGGCTGAATAAGTGCCCCTTAAATTAGATTTTTTCCAGAGAAATGCGATATAGATGATATCGTCCCTGATCGTCTTTCGTGATCGGAATAACACGCTGATGAAGTGGATCAAAAACCCACACAACGCGATCTCCTTTTACTACATCAACTTGAAGTGATGAAAATTCGCCTGCATTTTTCCTTTTGACTTGAGGAGTATTCCCGCGCAACCAGAATGTCATCTCCCTTGTTATGAGCGCGATTGTATTTAGGTATCGAGGAGGGAAATTGCTTACGCCCAGTGAATTCGGAATAGATGTGGTCGCCTCTCCCTCTGTATAGACAGGATTAAGTACCATTTCACGCTTTTCCCAATTGATGCTAGAAACAGGGCCAACAGAATCTGTCGCATTAACTGACTGAAAGAGTATTTCATGCTTTTCCTCAAATGATTCCCCTTGAGGACTTACAAGATTTTCTTTCTCCCACACCTTGCCAGCTTCATCGTGTGAATAGATGCCGTTCACATCGCCGCTGAATACCGCCGTAAGCCGCTGTTTCAAATACGACCAGACGACATCTTGCACTTCCACCGACGCACTGCCGATCGATCCGTCGGCAAGCCGCAAAGGAATGCGGCCGGAGAATTCGCCAACAACTTCATCGAAGGAGGTATCTACTCGTTCGGAAGCCGAAGCCTGCGCGCTGGACGAAGCGATGGTATCTGCCGTTTTTTTCAGATCATCCGCCGACTTCTTGAGGTCATCAGCGGCTTTTTTCAAATCTTCCTTGCCCGGGGCGGGATCATTGGCAATGATAACCGCAGATCCCGTCGCGGTTAAGCTCGCTGATGCGGTATTATTTGAAAGGAAATTAATGGTCGATGGAAGCTCGCAACCGGAAATGATTCCCAATAATACACTGATTGTTAAGGCTCTATACCAAATACTACTATTCATCTGGACTCTCTCCATCATTCATGGTAGCACAAAGCTTATAGACAACACCTCAAAAAGTCAGGTAACTTCACTCTCTATTGCATTCTATTTTTAAATGAACTATAATTAAAGTTGTGTTGAATTATAGTTTTACTCTGCATTTTTATGTATATTCAAAGGAAAATAGAAGATACCATTTTACGCTATATACACTCAAGAGAGATTATTGCCGTCGTCGGATCGCGCCAAGCCGGTAAAACGACCCTTATCCAACACATCCTCTCATCCAAAAAGGGGTGTGTTGCCGTTACATTTGATGATAAAGATGTTCTTGATCTTTTTGAGCGAAATATAAAGGAATTTATCACGACATACGTCAAGGGGAATGATATTCTTTTTATTGATGAATTTCAGTATGCAAAACAGGGAGGGAAGCATCTTAAATTTATTTATGATACGGAATCTATAAAGATTATCATTTCGGGATCGTCGGCTCCGGAACTCACCGTGCAGGCGTCAAAATATCTTGTTGGAAGAATCCTGACATTTTCTCTCTATCCATTTGATTTCGAAGAGTTTTTAACAGCACGGGGTACACAAGCGCTTATGCTCTACCGAAAGCATGTGATAACAATAGGGGGTGAAAACAACGATACTCCACCAGCAGTGCATAGTCTCCTTGCTCCGCTCTATGAGGAGTATCTTCTCTATGGCGGCTATCCTCGCATTGTACTAGAGCAAGACCTGTCTGCAAAAAAAATGCTTCTGAAAAATATCGCATCGACTTTTTTCATCCGAGAGGTGAGCGATTATCTGGGACTTATTGATGATCATCACATCAATTCGCTTATCAAAGCACTCGCATTACAGATTGGAAATCTGATCGAATACAACGAATTGTCGCGCATTTCAGAAACGTCATATCCTACTTTGAAAAAGTACTGCACGTTTCTTGAAAAAACCTATATCTGTACATTTATTAAGCCTTTTTTTAAGAATAAGTGTACAGAAATCGTAAAAAATCCAAAGGTCTATTTTGTTGATACCGGCCTTCGAAATATACTCGTTAATGATTTTCGAGCGCTCAACGAAAGGACTGATTCGGGAGCATTACTTGAAAATGGGGTGGCGTTATCATTTCTTAAAAAAGAAATTTCCGTCCGCTACTGGAGAGATAAACGTGGCAATGAGATAGATTTTGTTATTTCTCCGGAAGAGTACAGCGCTATCGGTATTGAGGTCAAAAAAACACAGCACAGACAAAGACCGTCCGCATCGCGCATTTTTCAAGGCAGCTATCCGAATATACCATTATATACGGTATCTTTTGACAAGAGAAGAGAGCGAGAGGCATACACCATCCCCCTAATATCTGCTCTGATATGCGTTTATCGCCAAAGTACCAATATAGTAAGACCTATCCACTTCACAAAATAGAATATACCGCTATACTAATCTATGTGTATTCTGTTTTAGTCTTTTTTTATTACTCATTAATCAATTTATCCTATGCAGCTTGACGATTCAATGATGGATAGCAAGCGAACCGCCAAACGGGGGGTTCGGGCAGTTGTTGAAGAAAAATTACACTCATTCCAAGGCGATCATCCGCCAAAAAACAAAGAGGTTGCGACTCTTATTGACAGGGTATTCGAATGGTCGCTCTACGGCATGGTGTTTCTGATGCCGCTTTTCTTCCTACCTCTGACAACTGATGTTTTGGAACTTAACAAACAATTACTGCTCTTTATCGGCACGCTCTGGCTTGCCGTACTCTATACCGGCAAAATCATTGCAACGGAACGGATCGATATCCAATGGTCGCCGGTGCACATCGGCATTGGCGCCGTTCTTGTGGCATGGCTTGTTACAAGCATCTACTCCATCTATCCCTACAACAGCTTCTGGGGCATTGAAAAACAGGAGTTTATAAGCTTTTGGACACTTGTAACGCTTTCGATTTTCACCTTCATCACCGTGAATGAATTGACTCCCCGCACCATGATCAATTCGATCTATGCTCTTATTGCATCGGTAACGCTTGCAATAGCCTATGCCGTTTTGCAGCTTCTGGGCATCTATATCATGCCGTTTGATTTCACCAAAACAAACGCATTCAACACGGTCGGACTGGTAAGTCTACTGGGGGTACTTGTTGCAACGTCGGTTGTCATGGCTATTGTCCACATTGTACGCCTCTCACTTTCTGAAGAAAAACAGCGCAATCTTCTCTCTATCCTTCTTGCGCTCTTTGCAAGTCTTGGGCTTATTTTCCTTATTATCATTTCAGAGCGCCAGCTTTGGATTGCAACCATACTCGGCTTGGGCGTAGCGCTGACAGCCCTGTACGTTAAGCTTCCGAAAGACAAGAAGATCATGTGGCTTGTTCTGCCAAGCTTTGTTGTTGTGTTCTCGGTTGCAATGATTTTTATCAGCTTTCCACGCCTTGTAGCGCTTCCTCTCACTATCAACCCTTCATTAAAAACGAGTCTTTCGATTGCCACTTCATCACTTACGGAACGACCCCTCTTTGGCACCGGACCGGGTAACTTCCTTACCAACTATACGAAAACCCGCCCCCAGGAAATCAACAACATCAACTACCTTCAAGCATGGGCATTGCGTTTTGACCAGTCAGGATCCTATCTTCTGACAAAAGTTGCTGAAACCGGAGCGCTTGGCATCATAAGTATTCTTACTCTTCTCGGCCTTCTGGCATGGACCCTTGGCAGGCTCTTAATTTCAGAACCAATGAGCGAGCAGTATGTTGCCCTTCTTGCGCTGGCATCAGGATTTATTACGCTAGGATATGCTGCAATTGTAAAACCGGGTAATATCACACTGACATTTTTGATGTGGCTGCTGATTGCATTCGGTATAACCTATTCTACCAATCAAATGAATGTAAAAATGCCGAAATTGCAGCATACCAATCGCTTTGTCATTCTTTCATCTCTTGCGCTTTGCGCAGTGATTATTGTTGGTATTGTGGGTACACTTGTGCTTGTGGGCCGCTATGGCGCCGATCAAACATTTGCCCGCGGATTGGAGCAGGATCAAAAACTCTCTCTCCAGCTGAGAACAACCGGTAAGGTGGAGGATGCCGAGGTTGACAAGCTCATTCAAACACTAGTGATTGCAAACCAGAAAAACCCCAATCATCATTCCTATCCCCGAGTGCTCAGCCAGGCACTTCTCTACAAAATGAACAATCTCCTCGGAAAAGAGGATGCGAGTAAAAACGGCCCGACGATTTCCGCACTTGCTTCAAACGCGGTAGATTCTGCGCGGCGAGCAAACCAGCTTAACCCTTCCGATGTGCGTAATGTGCAAAACCTTGCATCAACATACCAAGCTATCGCACCATTCACGACAGGGGCAGAGTCTTTTGTTGAAGAACATTATACCAAATCAATAGCCTTGGATCCCAAAAACCCACTCGTCAGGCTCGAGTTTGCCAAATACTTCCTTGATTCTGCGGCAATCAATAAGCAACGCAGTGCACAGGCAAAAGAGGAAGTTGACAAATCAAAGGCGCAAGAAGTCTACCAGCAATCGATTACCAATGCAGAAACACAGCTCAACGAAGCATTGAAATTGAAAGAAGATTATGCTCAGGCCCATCTGAGACTTGCTATGATTCGTATCGAGCAAAAGCAAAATGCCGATGCGGAAGGCTTCCTCGACAAGGCCGTAAATGAAAATATCAATCTGGCATCAATGCAATCTGCTGATGAAACGATATTCTACTTCGCAGGACTTGGATACAATACTATCGACAAACAAAACAAGGCGTTGGATTCATTCCGTCTTGCCCTCGGCTTGCGGCCTGACTACTCATTAGCAGCATGGCAGGCAGCGCTCATTGAGGTTGATAAGGGAAATAAGGATTCTGCGGTTCAGTTTCTTGAAGGAGCATTGAAGTATGATCCTCAAAATGAGATTATAAAGAAAAAGATTAGCGATATTCAAAATGGCGTAACATCAGAAAGCGCTGCGCCAGTACAGGAAATAGCACCAGCGGCACTAGATGCAACACAGCAGGGCACTACAGAGACCCCAGCACCGGAAGAGAAAAAAGCAGAATAAATATCAGGCGTTAAAAGACTCGGCATTGACGCCGAGTCTTTTAATTTTTCGGGATGGCGGGGGGTAGAGGAATCGAACCTCTCCTGGCGGTTTTGGAGACCGCTGTTCTACCGATAAACTAACCCCCCAAGTATTACTTGTTGTTGTAGAATAAGGCTTTATTGCTTTCTCGTCAATCGCTTTGCAGCATCCAACACATTTTTCATCAATATAACAACCGTCACGGGGCCAACACCACCGGGAACTGGTGAAACTGCTTTTGCTTTTGGCGCTACAGATTCCATATCAACATCGCCAACTGTCTTGTTTCCCTGTTTTGAAGCGCCAACATCAATAACAATAGCGCCTTTTTTTATTGAATCGCCAGTGATGATCTTTGGTTTTCCAACTGCGCTGATTACAATATCTGCCTGCAGAGTGCTCTGTTTAATCCTCGTAGCCGAGGATGAGACTACTTTCACGCGCGCGCCTTTTGATGCACAGAGCGCTGCTATCTGATGCGCAAAAAAGCCGCACCCGACAATAACAACTTTTTTATTCTTCAGTGATTGCTTGGTTGACTTGATGAGAGAAACAACCGACTCGGCAGTTGGAGGCCAAAAAACCGGTCTTACACCTCTTTGAAGGCTTTTTAGATTACTGGGATGGAGACAATCGATATCTTTTTTTGGATCCAATGTGGCACATACAGCACCAAGGGAGATGGGCTTGGGTAATGGAATTTGTACAATAACTCCGTGTATTCGTGGATTGTTTTGAAGAGTTTTTAGTTTTTGCACTACTATCTCTTCAGATGTATTCTTCGGCAAAAATACGCGCTTGCAATAAAAACCTAGTTTTCTCGCAAGATCAAGCTTCATGGAAACATACAGATGTGATGCAGGGTCATCACCAACCAATAGAATGCCAAACCCAGGCCTTACTCCTTTTTGCAGTAATGCCCTAGTATCTCTCTGAAGACGCATCGTAAAGCGTTGTGCTAATGCCTTGCCATTGATAATCATAGAGATTTCATGTCATGCCAATTAGGCCCTGTTTTCATATCGATAACGAGTGGGGCCTTTAGTATCGCAACTCCTTCCATTGCAGTGCGAATGCGAGAAGCGTACTGCAAGACACAGCCCTGACGCACCTCAAAAACAAGCTCATCGTGCACTTGAAGAAGAAGTCGAATATCTTCATTAGACACGAGGTTTAAATCTTGATACACAGCGATCATGGCAAGTTTAATAATATCCGCTTCACTGCCTTGCACGGGCATATTCACTGCCATACGTTCTGCGGCATTGCGCACCTGAAAAACCGACGAGGTGATTTCCGGTACATAACGGCGGCGACCAAACATCGTCTCTACGAATCCTCGTGAACGAGCCATGGAAATAGTGGCATCCAAGTATTCACGGACTCCCGGATATGCGGCAAAATATTTCGCGATAAAATCCTGCGCCTGAGAAAAAGAGATCCCTGCCGCTTGCGAGAGGCCTTGCGGACCCATGCCGTAGAGTACGCCAAAGTTCACTTCTTTGGCAGCTCTGCGCATATCTTGCGTGACATCTTCAGGGGACACTCCTTGCATCTCTGCGGCTGTAGAACGATGGATATCCTTGCCTTCCCGAAAAGCCTGAATCATTTTCTCATCATTCGCCAACGATGCGACAATTCTTAATTCAAGCTGGGAATAATCAGCTGCAAGAAGCTCATATCCGGGAGCGGCAACAAATGCTTTCCGAATTTCTCTTCCCATCTCTTGCCTAATGGGAATATTTTGCAAGTTTGGATTTGACGATGAAAGCCTTCCTGTTGCCGCAATTGTTTGATTGAAGCTTGTATGCACTCTTTTTGTCGTGGGATTAACAAGAGTCGGGAGTACATCAATATAGGTGTTTTTTAATTTTGCGAGCTCACGGTGCTGAATAATATGCTCAATAATGGGGTGAAGCGGGCGCATTTTTTCAAGTTCTGAAGCGGCTGTCGATAATCCCGTCTTTCCTTTCTTAATGCGGATTGTTGAAATATGCAAATCAACAAATAAAATTTCTTTGAGTTGTGTCGGGGAATTGATATTAAATTCCTTGCCTGCAAGAGAATATATTGTTTTTTGTATCACGCCCAGCTCTGTATCTACTTTTTTGGATAGCTCGTGCAACACCGACGGATCAAGCGCTATTCCAATGCGCTCCATATCGCAAAGAATAGCTACAAGAGGCACTTCGATTGTTTCTAGAAGCGAAAGAAGGTTTTCTTTTTCAAGCAAGTGACGATAATGCCCATAAAGCCGGAATGCCATCCATGCATCCTCGCATGCATACGGGGTAATATCTTCCAGTGCCACGTCGCTCATGGATTTTTGATCCTTACCCTTGGGACCAATGAGTGACTCGATGCGGATTTTTTGATATCCAAACTCGCTGAGCGCTAAGTTGTCAAGACTATACTCCCGTACACCGGGGTTGAGCACATATGCAGCAAGCATCGTATCAAAGGCAAGACCCGAGAATGGCAACTCATTACTAGCGCATACTTCCATGTCATACTTGGCATTGTGTGCAATTTTTTTTATAAGTTCATTTCCAAGAAATGATTTCAGTTCGGGTATCCATGCCGCATTCGCATCATAGGGAAGATAAAATGCCGATACCCCATCAAAACAAAAGCTTATGCCAATGAGACGGGCGCTTAGTGCATCCAGACTCGTGGTTTCCGTATCCACTGCGCAGAGGGTTTGCTGCGATAATTGTTTAAAAAATATTGTGGTATCCTTCTGACTGGAGAGGAGCGTATGGGACCACTTCGTGTCGCTTTGAGCTGTTTGAAAAAGCGTCGGTTGCGCTTCTGCTGCGCCGGGCAATTCGGATAGTTTAGAGAGAAGAGAAGTGAATTCGAGTTCATGGAAAATAGTTGAAAGACTGGAAGTATCAGCAGGCCTGAGTTTGCACAGTTCTATTGAAAAATCTATTGGGACATCATGTACAAGACGTACAAGCGATAAGCTCAATAATGCTTCTTTTTTCTGGGCTTTGAGTTTTTCAGCAACTTGTTTTTTTATACTATCCGCCGCGCCCCGTTCAAGCGCATCGTATATCGCATCAAGAGAGCCGAATGCCTGTATAAGTTCACGTGCTGTTTTTTCTCCAATACCTTTAACACCTGGAATGTTATCCGATTGATCGCCACGCAATGCTTTGAAATAGAGGAGTTGTTTTGGCTCTATACCGTATCGTTCTTGTACACCCTGTTCGTCATAGATTGCGATATCTGAAATTCCTTTTTTGGGAGTATAAAGGTGTGTGTTAGCGTCAACCAATTGCAACAAATCCAAATCACCGCTTAGAATAATTTTTTTGATTTGCGAATCTTCTTGTGAAATGTACGTACAAATGGTTGCAATACTATCATCGGCTTCAAAACCATCTTTTTCGAAAATAGGTATATGAAGCGCTGTAAGAATGTGCTTAATATGATCGATTTGATCGTAGAGTTCTTGGGGTTGCTTGACGCGCTTTGCCTTATATTCTTTAAATGCTTCGTGTCGGAATGTCGGCGCTCTTCTATCGAATGTTACCGCCGCATAGGTTGGTGTCAGATCCTTCAGTGCCTTCAGGAGAATCATGGTAAATCCGTATACGGCATTAACAATCTCTCCTTTCTTGGTGGTAAGGGGGGGCAGCGCATGCCATGCACGGTGCAGTAACGCATTGCCGTCGATAATCATGAAGGGTTCTTTCTGAGGCTTTTTCATATGTGCTTTCGTTCATACTGTTTACTAAACAGCGTCGCGGCATATTCCCATACCGACCACAAAAAAAATGTGGCTCCAAACATCTCGCTCGACTCCTCAATGACAAACAGTGGTATGAACGATCCCTTAACAAACCCACCCAACAATTCAAGTCCTATTGCAAGAGCAAAAAGCGCAGTACCTATAAAAAAATATATCCGTGATTGTCGATTCCGTATGTGTGCTCCCCAAAGTACAAAAAAAATAACTGCTGCGATAATGAACGGGGAGAACAAAATAAGCCAATTATAAGTTGGACTGCGAAAGGGGAGTAGGGTTGAATGTAGAAATTGCGGACCATACGTGAGCGCATAGTATGTGATATTTTCGTGCAGCTCGGATATCTCGTCAAATCCCAAAAAAATAAAAGTTGCCGAAAAAGCAATCCAACCAAACCAATGAAGACGGTTGCGCGAAAGCCATGCAAGAACGACACCACCACCAGCAATACTCACATGTTGCAATCCAGTGAAGTACGCGACAAACGTTCTTTCCCGATCCAAATGAAAGATATCAAAACGATCTCCCAGAACAAGGTGAAAAACAATCATGAGAATGTTGAGTAGGGCAATTGTAACAACAAATCTCTTTATCATAGTGATGGGATACTCCATAGAAAGCTTGGCATAAAACTCGTGCTATCAAACCCATTAGCCGTTACTACATAGGCGGTCCCTTGCTCATCAATAGTGATACCCTGCAAGTCGCGATATGGCCTTCTGAATAGTAGGCGCCTCTGCGTTTTGCCATCCGGAGTTATTTCAACTACCGAGCGCTCGCTGCTATTCGTTGCAAGAAGGGAACCGCCCGGAAGAACCGTGATATCCTCAATACTCTTCAGCTGAGAGATTTTTTCAACACTCTTTCCGAATTCAATGCGAAAGAGCGCGCCGCTAACATCATCAGAAACATAGAGGCGCTTTGAAGTTGAGTCATAGGCAATACTTTCCGGCGCCTTCCAGTCAGCGTGTTCCGGTTTCCAAATAACACTGCTCTTTCCCTGTGCAAGTTTTGTAATGGATTTTTGAGATTCATCAAGTACGTAGAGTGTGCTGTCTACCGCGACAAGCGCCTCGGGATGAACGAGCCCATCCTTCTTGCTCCATGCTGAATTCCATCCGTCTTTTCTCGTATAGCGAAATATTGTTGATTCTGATCCGTCGGATACATATACAGCATCCTTGGTTGCTGTCAGACTATCAGGGTCGTGTACGACTTTTTTTGGATCAGGAATTCGTTCGATAATGCCGTCGCGCAACAATAACACCGTATTTCCCCCTTCATTTGCCACTAACACTCCCCACGATGGGTGGTAGAATACGTCGTCTGTATGAAAAAGTCCTTCTTTCCAAGATGCGATTTGAGTAGTTGGAATATATGGAAATGCAACAACACTATTAGAAGACTTGAAAAGAATATATCCAAATAAGAGTACGCCTATGAATGTTGCGGCTCCGATTGCCAATTTCATACTCGTTCGTATTTGAAAGTTTACCGAGATGGGAATTCTGCCGGTCTTTTCGAGTACAAGTGTGAGTAATGCTGTAAAAAAAGTTGTTGCTGCTGCTTGTTCAAACACTTCTTCGATGCCGTTGAGAAAATTGCGCGGCGACCAAAATACCGCCCATTGATCTGAAAAGAAAAAGTCTGGATTTGATGAAAGAAGATTTGCAAGTGAGCGCAACGATCTATGGATTGAAATGTCAACAGTATCAAAGATCGTCGAGAGAAAATAAAGAATCACGCCAACTATCATGATAAGCCTGAATGCCGAGTGCCGCTTGGAATATTCTGTAAGAAAAAACCGGAATGAAAGCGCAACAATCACAAGAGCTACAACCGCATATGCAAGTGTAATATAGTCCGTAACTTCTGATGGATAATGCACAACTGCCTGAATGAAGCGTCCAAGCTTTTCATGGATTTCAAAGATTTCATCTGCGGCTGCGAAGAAAAAAGACGCTGACATGAGTCCCCAAAAACACATCAAAGGAAAGCGTGCCGCGTCTTGTGTCCCATGGTATATACGCACAAGAAATGCAGCGCACAGCGATGCGCCCAACAAAAAAAGTGCGGTGGAATACCGTATCCATGAAAATTCCTCCATAAGCCTGTGTGATGTATCACCGATAAAAACGACACTTGCCAAAAGAAAAGAGATGAAGAATATGGCATAGAGCATGAGTGATGGGATGTGCGCAATGCGTTTTCTGGCAACAAGCCATACTCCCCATACTAGGAAGAATGCAATACCTATTATAAGAAGATAGATGCGCAGCTCCCCTTCAAAAGGCAGAGTGCTTTTCTGGAGTGATTGATAGGCATCAAGCACAAATGGCGCACCTATGGCACTAGACAGAAATATGCCAATCAGCGCGCAAAGAAAATACAAAACAAACGAAATACTTTCTCGAAACATTGTTGAATAGGATTATGGAAAGAAATGTTTTCAAAAAGGCCTGGGCGGGAATCGAACCCGCGAATAGGGGTTTTGCAGACCCCTGCCTTACCACTTGGCTACCAGGCCACAAAATAATGAGCCATTCCGTACTATGGTATCAAATCTGCATATAAAATCAATGTCAGAAAACCAAAAAACTCCTTTGAGGAGTTTTTTGCTAACTATCACTTTTCTTATAAATTTGCGGCGACTTGGTCTTCGACAATTTCCATCTTTATCCGCTTTACGCCAAACTGCCGCGCTGATTTTTTTGTTTTAAGCCAAATATCTATGCGACCTCTTCCATATCGTGAGTTCATGCGATCATGAACGGTGAATGTGCGCTCACCAAAGAGTTCCGGCATGCGTACGCGCGTCCCGAACGGCAGAAAGTTCGCCGCTATAACATTCTCGATATTATTTTTGCACACATTAAAGCCATTTGCCGTTGTGCAGGGGTCGCTGTCGGTTTCTTCGACACTACTCGAATATGCAGTAGCTACAACAGCAATTTCGCGTTTCTTTTTTACGGCTATTACGGGCTTTTTTTTGACCTCCTTAATCTTTATAATAGTTGCTGTGAGTGATGGCGACTCCTCAATACTTTCGGTATTCTCATCATCTGATGTCACGCCGTCTTCTTGCCAAAAACCACCGAATGCCTGAAGTGGAGTGGGCGCTGCTTCACTGGCAGCCCACACGGGAGATGGGTGAATAAGCGTAAATTCAAAAAACATTATAATAACAAGGAAAAATGTAGGTATTCGATTCCAATACGAGTCCACAAGAGCCCTTCCTCTTCCCAGTGAACCAGCCCTCCAGCAGTTCAATGAGGCTTATGAATAAAAGGAATATCGACTCATCTGTCCTTCAATAAAAAGACCCTTCTCATTAAGGGTGCCTCTATTATATCACAGGTGGGGTTTTTTGTAAAGGGTAGGGAAGGGCAAAAACACCATTTTCCATTATGGTTATACTGTTTTAATACAAATAAAAAAGGCCCTTAAAGGGCTCCTGGTTAAGGCGTAGGGATTAGTCGACTACGCGATGCTCTTCGGCGCCACAGTCGCCACATCCGACATCATCCAGATACCATTTATCTGTCAGTCCATTATGGAGACAGGCATTGATGATAATAACTCCTGGAATAACACGCTGTGTTCTTCGGATGGCGTACTTACAGCTATTGATACAGCAAATAACAATCCTGTCAGGTGTTGATTTGCACTTTTTTAGCGCAGCGGGGATAACCTTCACAACTGTTTCCGCGCTTGCATGCGCTTGTTCAAATATCACAAGGGTTTTGCCTGTAAGATCAGTTTTTCCTTTTACTTCGTATACAACCCGTGGCTTTTCGCCCTTCTTCTTGCTCTGTATTCTTTGGGATGACGCCTGGAGAATCTGGCATGGATCAAGCAAAATAGGATTGAGGTGTTTCCGTGCGTAGTGAGTGGGCGTATCCCCACCTCGCGAAATCTTCAGAAGAACAATTTTTTTTTCATCGTCTACTTGTGGAGTAATGAATCGCTTACCCATTCGCGAAAGATATTCGTGATCAATAAGCGGAAATGCTGCCTGCAATGCAGCCTCTGCCATGATTCTACAAACAGCCTGCATTGAGTGCAGAAAAAGCCTATACTCTTCGCGAGCAAGACGCGCATTAACACGTCGCTCAAGGCGATTTGTCGCTTCATCAAGCGAGCGTAGGAGGGCTGATGGCGTCCCAAGATAGCGGCCAACCTCGCGAACAAGCTCTGGGCTTGTGCCTTTGAGAACCCACTCTTCGCTTTCATCGACTGGTGTTAAGATTGGTTGGCAGCCGACCAGTACAACGCCCCCGTTTTTTTCAAGCTTAGGTTGGCGTGTAAAGCCTTCTGCACACCCACTTCCCATGGATACTATTTGCTGCGGAATAAATACACAATCAGTTTGAGTTGTCATGGTACGATTTCTCTCTCGGCAAGGAGTATACGGGTAGCCGGAAAGGATGTCAAATAATACTCCTGTATGCGGAAGTATGTGAGTTGACAGTATTTTGCCAATTCCCTTCTGTCACAATCAAAACAAAAGACCACCACCTTTCAGTGATGGCCCTTTGCCTGGAGCGGGTAGCGGGAATCGGACCCGCCTCTGCTGCTTGGAAGGCAGCCATAATAACCACTATACGATACCCGCACGCAATTTTAACTACCGCTCACTCTACCAAAAAAGAAGAGAGTGCGCAAATGGTTGTTTTACTTTTTTACATTAAGAAAAATATCCCGTATCACGTCTTCGAGCGGAATTTCTTCGATGGTAATATCAACGACGGGAAGAGCATCAAGTAGTTTTTTTGCCATATCTTTAACATCTTCGCGTGCAACACGGTAGGTTGCCCGTACCGATGACAGTGATGTAAGTTCGCCATACTGCTCAAGTGATTTTTTTGAAACCTCGCGTACAAGCGTAAGAGTAATCTCCTTGTGTGTTGCGTGCTGCCGCATAAGGTCTGTGATTGATCCATCATACTGCAAAGTACCGGAATGAATCATGATAATTCTTGGACAGAGTTCTTCCACGTCATCCATTAAATGCGATGTGAGAATGATAGTTGTTCCCTTATCCTTATTCCATTGTTTCAAAAAATCCCGTATAGACTTCTGTGAAATAACATCAAGTCCTATTGTTGGCTCATCAAGAAAAAGAACGCTCGGATAATGGAGTAACGAATTAACTAATTCGCACTTCATGCGCTCGCCAAGAGAAAGTTTGCGCACCGGAATATCAAACAAATGGCTCACGGCAAGTGTTTCGCCCATGTCGTGTATTCTTGTTTTGTAATCGGCCTTTGAAATTTCGTAGATTTCTTTATTAAGCAGGAATGTATCGCGCGCCGGCAAATCCCACCACAGTTGGTTTTTCTGTCCCAATACAATTCCCATATGTATCTGCATTTCTTTCTTTCGGTGCCATGGGATTGAACCAAGAACAGATGCGGAGCCTGACGTTGGCCAAAGAATACCAGAAAGCATTTTGAGGGTTGTTGTTTTCCCTGCTCCATTCGGGCCGATGAATCCAATGAATTCAGCGGGCATAATTTCAAATGAGATATCCGCAACAGCGGGCATTGTACTGTACTCCCGATGAAACAGACCTCGCAGAGCACCGTATACACCCTCAGATTTCTTTGCCGTTCGATATGTTTTGGTTAAGTGATCTGCGGAAATGATGGCGCGTGAATCCATATAGTATAGTAGTTACTAAGAGCTTGCTGACGTATAGTGGCGCAGACCCGACCTCCATAGTGCAAGTGAACCGCATAAAAATATACTTGCAAGCACCGTTGCAAGAATAATATCGCCGAACGTACTATATCCCAAAAATGCCTTTGCAGGAAATGACACAATTACAAAGAGGGGGATGGCATAAATAAATGTGTATTGTATTCCTTTGGGAAACATCTCCGGAGGATACTGCGCCATATAAAATGCCTCCCGATAGAGCCAAAAGGCATTATGAATTTCAGTTGTCCAAAAATTAAGAGAGGAAAGCGCCAATACAATTGAATAAGCAAGTACAAATCCGATACCACAGAGATATGTGCCTGAAATAATCTGTTCAAGCGGAAGGGGTCCTAGTGCCTGAAATGCATAGACAAGGAAAAAAATCATTGCCGGCGCCGTAGAGAGATCGAAAAAATCAAAAATGCGAAATGATGAAAAGAAAAGCGGAGAAACCGGCTTGGAAAGAATAAAATCAAACTCTCCTTTCTGTACCCAGCGCTGAACCTCTGTGAGTCCGCGAAACCAAACAAGCTGCGCAAGAACATCGAATGCATTCATGAGCGCAAAAAAGAGAAGTACCTCTTCACGACGATATCCTCCAATAGTCGGCGTGTATGAAAATAGTGAAATAATGAGAAAGAAAAAGAAAAACATTCGCACGCATTTACCGCTCAAAAATGTATAAAAATCAAGACGTGATAGTGCCATGACCGAAAAATTCGCTGCTGCCAATCGCCACCAAATCATACATGCTTTTCGCAATGATTTCATAACTCTACCTCCCTACAGCCTCATATGATCGAATGCCTTTTTTCCATACTACCGCTAAAACCACTCCAAGCACCCCTATCCATACCCCCTGTACTAGAAGCGCTGCAAGAAACTCATACCCATTCATTCGTCCTAAATATGCCGTAATGGGAACAAACACAATTGAAGGGAAGGGTGTTGCTCCATAGATCTGCTGGAGCCAACCGGGAAAGAGATCGAGTGGCGCATATGCTCCAGATAGAAATTGAATGCCAATCATAGAAAGCCACCGCGGCCCATGTGAACGATAGGTCCAAAACGACAAACTCCCTGCAATAAAATCTATAAGCGTAATAATAGAAAGCGCACCAATAAGAAGAACGGCAAACTGCATTAATGAAAAGATATGTGTTTGAAAAAAGAACGAGGAGCGTGTTGCAGCAACAACAAGTACTAGGCTTACGATGGCTGCCAGTATATTAAGAACTCGCATAGCCCCAATCTTCCAAAACCAGTAGGCAAGATAATTAATGGGACGTAAAAGAAAGTTAATAAGATCGCCGTCTACGATTTCGGAAGCGACCATATCCATACTATATACAAACAGCATCATATACATGGATCCGGCAAGGACAATATACGTACTTAGCTCTTCTTGCGAATATATGATCGACTCACGGCCAAACATATGAAAAACAAACAAAAGAGCGATATACAAAACAAGTGCTCGAAGCCTGCCAAATACAAAATTTGCGCGATACATAAGTTCACGTGCAAGCGCTAATCTGAATGCTACTAGATACTTTCCCATATCTACCAATTGAAGCATACTGCGAGTTATTTAAAAAGCACCTCGTGTTCCATGAGATGCTTTTTAATCGGGCTGCTGGGAATCGGACCCAGTCATCTTGGTCCCAAACCAAGCGTACTACCGGTATACGACAGCCCGACATTCTGAAATGTGAGTATAGTATAGAGGAAGCCCGCATCATTGACAAGATGCTTGGTTTTGGTTAAATAGAACTACTACATAAATGCTTAAAAACTATGAAACAATCAATAAAAGGCGTTGTTCTTTCCGGAGGACATGCAACGCGACTTGGGGAAATCACGCGTATCACCAATAAACACCTGTTGCCGATTGCTGATTATCCAATGATCTACTACCCCCTTAAAGCGCTCGAACAAGCGGCCATAAAAGAAGTATGCATCATCTCAGGCAAGGAGCACGCCGAACAATTCATTGCCCTTCTGGGGGATGGCAGAGTCACTGATCGCTGTGGAAAACAAGTGTTTGATCTTGATCTCACCTATCGCATGCAGGCCCGCCCTGGTGGAATTTCTGAGGCGATTTCTCTGGCACGCAACTTTACCCACGGAGACAAACTTGTCGTTTTTTTGGGAGATAATATTATTGAAGGGAATATTATTCCCTATGTCCAGAAATTTTCCCATCAGCTCCGTGGAGCACGCATTTTACTGCGACAAGTAGAAATACCAAACGCGTACGGCGTGCCATCATTTGATGATGACAAAAATATCATCGCGATCGAAGAAAAACCAACTGCACCAAAATCGAATTATGCCGTCATTGGCGTTTATATGTTTGACTGGCAAGTGTTTGAGTTTATCGATTCTATCAAGCCGTCTGCGCGCGGGGAACTTGAAGTTACCGACCTTCTTAATCAGTACATCAAAAATTCTCGCCTCGAATATGATATTTTGGAAGGATGGTGGCGTGATGCCGGACAATCGCCAAAGGAGTTGTCAGAAATCAGCCAGCTTATTTATCAAACAGGGGTAAACAAACTAAGCCTCTAGCGCAGCTACTCAAGTGCTTGAAGTTTTTAATAGATGGTGTATCCTTTTGTGATACGCGGGCGCGTAGCTCAGCTGGCTAGAGCACTTCACTGATAATGAAGAGGTCAGAGGTTCAAGTCCTCTCGCGCCCACCAGGGCATCAAAATTACTTTGTAAGAAATTCTCAAAATCCTGTTTCAACGGGATTTTGTGGTATAGTAGACATTATGGAACATGCAATAAATCTTATCTTATTAGGACTTGTCGGCGGAGCCTTTTCTCTGATTGGCGGGCTTATACTTATTCTCTGTGGATCACGAATCACAACACATGTCATGACACCGCTCATTGCTTTTGCATCCGGTGCATTTCTTGGTGTTGCTTTTCTTGATTTATTACCAGAAGCAATTGAATCACTTGAAGACCCTCATGGAGTATTTGTGGCATTTCTTATCGGGATTTCTGCCTTCTTTGCGCTCGAACGATTTTTGATGAAGTATATCCGACACCATGAAGCTCATAGCGAGAGCCATGCCGACCACACTGAATCATTACCACTTCTCATTATTATCGGGGACAGTCTCCATAATTTTCTCGACGGAATTGTGATCGTCTTTGCCTACATTGCTAATCCTGCAATCGGATTTACCACCGCTTTAGCGGTTGCAGCACATGAGGTGCCACAAGAGATAGGAGATTTTGCCATTCTCCTCGACCGGGGGTGGTCGAAGATAAAAGTAATTGCTGTAAACTTTTTTTCTTCACTCATGACGTTAGTAGGTATCGGTGTTGGGCTGTTAGCTGCGTCGTGGTTTGAGTATGGCTTGCCATATCTACTCGCCGGAGTTGCGGGCATTTTCACTTATATTTCA
The DNA here is from genome assembly GCA_038065255.1 of Patescibacteria group bacterium. Taxonomy (NCBI): domain Bacteria; species Patescibacteria group bacterium. The sequence continues at coordinate 5,188 of JBBTRI010000012.1, read as the reverse complement.
CTTTCCGACCTTGTGCCGGAATTACACCATCGCGCAAAACACCATTCTTTTTTTCGTGTTGTCTTATCGTTTCTTGTCGGACTTATTCTTGTTGGGGCTATAGTCACTAATATGCATGAGTAAGAAGAATAGGGCATTGATATTTTTAGAACAATTGATATACTGGGGATGTTCTCCATCTGCCGAGGTAGCTCAGTGGTAGAGCGAAGGACTGAAAATCCTTGCGTGGGGAGTTCGATTCTCCCCCTCGGCACCAAAAGAAGTTCAGCTCGTCTGAGCTTTTTTTGTGCGAAAAAGACAAAACTCCGTATTAAATGGAGTTTTGTTACTTAACACACAGTATGCATTATGCAGCTTCCGATTGTGCATTCTCATAACTTCCGATAACCGCGCGGACGCTCTCGAAAATGATATTTTTCTCACGTTTACGACTTACGTCATTAACATTGGTCGACAAATCAAGCGCAGATAAAACACTATTAAAGTACGTTCTTTGAATACGTGATGCGTCTGCGTATCCTTGCGCAAAGAGTTTCTCAAAATATTTCTGACCAACGGCAACTTCATCTTCCATTCCAATAAGTACCAGGAGTCGTGCACGGACAGCATTTGGATCGAATGTTGCAATGGGCATTTTTTCCGCAACCCGATGTAAGCGCTCCGCTGCGCAGCGACGTGCGGCTTCGTCAAGCGCAGTGATACTATTTTCATCAACATCTCCGTCGGTATGCTTATGTTGCTGATCGCTGAAATACAATTCACGATCAATAATTTCTATATCGGAGGCATTCTCAATCCATTTCTCAAGCTGATCCATAAACCCTTCTTGTGTAAGAAGCGTACCGGGAAGCACATTGACACCAAGCGCCTTGCGTACCGTTTCTGCTCGAAACAATGATGGAGATTCTCCAAAATCCTGTGCCGTAAGGGGGGTTGTTTCCACGGGCATCCCGAGTGGGCGAGTTGCGCGACCAAGAACTTTATCCAAAAGAGAGGGTCCTCGTGCTGCTTTTCTTGCTTCTGCAGCAGCTTTTTTCGCATCATCGCGTGCAACAGCCTCTGCCAAATCCGAAAAATCTTTTGGCGCAGCGTATGGTGTCGGCCGGCGCAATATTTCAATCTGCTCGACATTAAGGTTTTTACCTGGACTAGGTGTTGTATTGGCAATACCCTGTATATCTTCTTGGCACTGGCGAATGCGCTCAAGTGATTTCTCCATAGACTGAAGCGCGGCATCCGCCTTGGATTCCGGTTTAAATCGTTTGTGGAATGAATAGATTTCTTCAACGGCCTTTCCAATCAATCCTGTCGCGCCAATGGCGAGTGCCGTGAGTGCCTGTCCCGGAACAGGAGAAAATGCACGAGCAATCCCTTCGGAATAATAGCGGACTCCCTGGAGAGATGTTACAACGGTATGAGCAGGCGCGTGACCATCCCACTCATTGAAACCCAGCGGCAAACCATTCAGTACGCTCACTATTGGAGCGGCAACTGTCGAAACAATTGATCGAGCCATTGCGCGGCCGCGTTCTTGCTCAATGAGTTTTTTTTCACCAAGTATTTCTTTTGTTTTTTTTGCCGGAAATTGAGGTTCGCTTGCCGGCTCGCTATTCTTTGGCCTCCCATTCAATACTGCTTCTTCTGCCGTACATACCTTTTTTGCAAGATCTGCGGCATAGTGGATATATTCTTCAGCAGACATGATACCCTCACGATAGTGGCGCGCTGCGAGCTTTCGCTCTCCTCGTAATTTTTGCACTTGTTGCCGTTCTTGTTCAAGAAGTTTTCTTTGGGAACGTCCGCCGCGAAAATAATAATCAACAACTTCAGAGATTGTTTTGATTGATTCGCGCGCAATAAGAGTTGTTGCAAGAACCGCCGCTACTGGCGTTACGGGCCCTAAGAGATGAGAAAATAACTCCGACTGCACCACTTGATGAGTAAGATAGGTTGCTTCACCCAAAAGAGTAAGTCGCAAGAGATTGCCATGTACGGTAGTGCACAAGTCTTTCTTAAGCTCTCCTCTAAGCCCGTCCCCCCAGCGAGATGTATCGAGTATGCGTTCTTGTTCTTTGATATTTTTTACTTCTGCAAAAATCTCATTCAGCCGGCGTGCTGATTCTTGACGAGGGGTTTTTTCGCCAGTGGCTGCATTCAGCGACCGATCAATCGAAATAACGGTCGATCCATCTGTCAGCTGTTCTATTTCTGTTTCTGTGCCTGTAGGACGAGGTGGAATATGCTCTTTGATATCTACAACATTCTTCTGAGGCGCTTTTGTCTTACGTTCAGATGCTGAAAATGTATTGTATAATTTTTCTGTCAATGAAGAAAAAAATCCCATAGATTTAATAAATTTATTCGTTGATGAATTGATGTTTATAAATCAACGCCTCTTCAACGGCCATTGTTTCAAGAGAGGGGAGATTGCTATCAGAAAGAATGGCGCGCGCTTCGTCAGCTCGGCCTTCGGAAAGTGCCACAATCAGCGCATCCTGATCATGGAATGCAAGTGAGTCTTGCAAGCGGGAAGTAATACGATTTTGTATGGTAATAACCATATCTGTCGATATCTCCTGGCGCTGCTTCGAGGAAACGCCTGCCATGTCGAGAAGTTCGAAAATATCTGCTTTTAAGAGGTCTTGAATAGGTGTCTGAACTGCTTGATTTGCCATAAAATACTTTAAAATATAATAAAAACGATCGGCGCAATTATACCACAGATCCATATAAAAGTCAATACCGCCGACTTACACTTGGCCATTGTCATCCTTGACAGATTGTACTCGCGGCGCTAGGGTTTGTGTTAATGGACATTAACAATACGCCTGATTATCCTGACTACATCAGTCAGTCTGTCGCCTTAAAGGAATCGTTCAGAGTTTCCGGAGCCGCCGCATTAGCTGCGGCAATCATGAAAAACCGATCTATCTATGAAGACCGTCGTATTCCATCTGCGTCTCGGGATGTGTATCGAATTGGAAGTTTTATGGCGGACGGCATTGAACACCATGCCATACTGAAACTCGAGCGAGGAATAGCAGATATGTCACATATTGCATTCGAGGCACACTTTTTTTATCAATGCAGTGCTCGACGTCCCAACGTCGACATTCCTTCATTCGTACTGTTGCCACGAGTCGGACTGATTCAAGGCATTATCATGGAAGACCTCTCGCAGGGTGGGTATTATACTATTGAAGAGCTTTATCATGCACAGCGGAATGATCACCCCTTTCTTCAGGATCAATTATTCCGTCAAGCGGTATTCATGTTTGAACACGAAATTCTCAACATTCCCCTTATTGTATTGAATGATCAGATTTTTGACTACTTCCTTTCAGGAGTTGGGATGGATTCGCTCCGAATGACAACATTTGTCGTTTATAATGCGAAAGAATTTAAGCGCCTCGTTGTCGCTGACATTGATCAATTGTACGGCATTTTGAAAAAGATGGTTGACGCAAGCCGCATTTCTGAACTTGAACAACTAATCGTAGACATTGGTCAAACATAGCTATACCTCGCCATCGCGGGGTTTTTTCTTTTTGAAAAATAAAAAAACCGCCTTTGGGGGGCGGTATGGCCAAGTGCTATCTCTTGGCGTAAGGCCTGCAAACCTTTGCCTTCAAATCGAGAAAACGCAAAGTGAACGTCTGACGCTCTTTCGGCAAATCTGCCAAGGTTTTGGGGGATGCTCCACCGTCGCAAGCAAGTACTGCGAGCTCAGACTCCTTCAAGTACCATGGTTTTGCCAACTCTTCTTCGCGCCGTTGGCGATCTTCTTTTTCGCGCTGTCTTTTTTCCTGATATTTGCGGTTGTCGGCTTTGCGATTTTTATCCATCCACATATCCTTTATCGCTATGCAAATCCATACGACTCCCAAAAGACACAAAGAGAGTGCGGTGACTCCTACCGCCCAACCAAGTGCTGTCTGGCCCATACGGATAAATGTCGTGTGTGTATCGCGCGTATGGAGATACCACCCCGCACTAATAGCTAGAAGTGCCGCTGGACTGAATGCATAGGGGATGAAATACAGCGGTAGAAATTTTTCACTCAATCCCCAGAGGTGACTTGAGTCATTCCAGTTTGGATAGAAGACTGATCCATTTAGACCAAGCCAAATGTCGGAAATAGATGTGTCGAGCACATTCCTCAGAGGCCTGAAATTGATTTCTTTCATTCCCACTGATAGCAGACCAATGGTGATAGCCAACCGACAAACGTAGTTTACCGCCACGACAGTCGGCTGAAGCATAATCGCATAGATTGCACGCTTACGAAACTCGCACTGATCGTATGGCGTATCAAAGGATTCGAAATGAAGATTGACCCACTTCTGCATCCATACTGGCGGCTCCTTGGCAAAACATCCTTCCGGTACTTCGATGTCTATTGATGTAGAGATGAGATTCCGAATCTTCGCCTGTGCAGATTTTTTTTCTGCCAGTGTCACCATAAGCTTTCTGCGCTCTTTTTTCGAAAGAGTATGGAACGGATCATTCAAAATCATCTCTTCTTCATATGAAGAGTGATCGAGAAATTCCGTACCAAGTGCAGTGAGAATACTATTATCATACCGTCCGGATGTCGCCCATACACCCTTATCGTTTTCATCCAGATAGCGATCGAGAAGCTTTTCAAGTGGCTTACTCTCGAAGCGGTCTACCCATACAAGGCGCGCAAATATCCGCACCCATCCGGTATACTTGAGTGGGATGTAGGCGATAAGATTATTGAGAGGGAAGAGGTAGCGCTGCTCGTGTTGAAGATTGAAGTGGTCTCCTGCGCCCTTGAACTGCGGCATAATAATAATGAGAAGTCGCGGTTCAAGCGCTTGTTGTTGTGAAAGGTACTCGAGAGTGTCCTTACCGATGCACCAGCTGATAATAGCCGTTCCTGTGGTAATCGTCGTTTCGTTAACTTGCAATTTGATCATCGTTTTAGACAAGGGGAGTGTAGGATAGAAAAGTGTTTTTGTCAACACTAAAAAGACCGCCTTCTGGGCGGTCTTTTTTGAGTTCTTCGTTTCGAAGACAAGATGAAAGTGACAAATCCTTGCGAACAATACTTTCGTCAATAGCCCAGTACGGCAAAATGCCGCACTGTCGACTGTTTCCTATATCTCCCTAGAAAGGAGGTGATCCACCGACAGCTTCCGCTACCGGTGCCTTGTTACGACTT
>JBBTRI010000011.1:1203-10996 GCA_038065255.1 Patescibacteria group bacterium | reverse complement strand
GATGGGGAATGCGAAGAAGCTTTTTTCGATGAAAAAAGAAAAATTCTCCGCGATATTATTCATTCCGGAGACGAAGAGCGCTATATCCTCTTGGGAAAAACAAAAAAGGGTATTGTTTTGTTTATTGCTTTCACGATACGCAAACATACCATGCGCATTATTTCAGCGCGGCCACTTAATCATAAGGAGAGCCATCTCTATGAAAAAAAGGATACATCCTCCAAAATATAACAATGAGGATCGCGAGCGCGCATATTGGTCAAAAATCGATCTATCCCAATATGCAGATCCGGAAGATTTCGAATTTGTTTCTTTTCCGAACCTCAAGCCGACCTCGCGATCAATCTCTATCCGTATTCCTGAATTTTTGCTTATGCGCATCAAAGAGCAATCCAACGAACTCAATGTGCCGTATCAATCTCTCATCAAGCATTATATTGCTCGTGGCACGGTCGAACATGCCAAAGAAAATGCAATTAAAAAACATCAACCATAAAAAATACCCCGGTCGTAACACTCGGGGTCTTTTGGGATTAGGGTTCCTTCGCTAGTTGCATGTGCCGCGGCAAACCAACTCGCTGGACAAGAAGCTCAAGGAAGGGCTTTAGTCGCGGAGAGGCCTTTTCAATGCGCCGACGTATCTCATCATCAGAATGCTTTTCGGTGCTATTGTTCGAGATGAATGAGATTGCGACCATCCTCGGTGGCCCATCTTCTTCTTTCTTATACAGGGCAAGTGTCGATGCCTCCTGCACAGTGCTCATGCCAAGAGCCGCGACTCCTCCTCGCGCAACTTGCTCTTTGTCATATTTGCGCGATTCAAAGTGCGGACCCATCATCATAGCGTAGCCACCACGTGTTGCGGTCAACCCAATATCATGAGCGGCAAGCATTGCTTCTTTGGCGAGTTCTTCATCGAGAACGCCTTCGGGATCTACATGTTCATTGCCGGTGAGAGGAAGTATCGCGTACCGAGAACAAAATCCGTCAGCGACGATAATGCGCCCAACCTCGATTCCCTTCTGTGATCCGCCCGCTGCATTGGTCACGATAAATGTTTCAATTCCCAGTGGAGGAACCAAAAGCATCTCGGTTTGCAACCGCACTTTTTGCGGAATAAGTGCTTCAGGATGCATGGTCGCCGCATTCATATGCGCCCGCCCACTCAGAACAAAGACAGGAACACCTGCAAGGAGGCCGTATTTCAACATATGCTCATGGCCTTCTTTTTTCGGAATACCATCAAGTCCGGGGATGTGTCCGAACGGGATTCCAATTTCATTTTCTAGCTGAACGGACTTCCCCCACCCACTCCCCAATACGAGACAGAGGGGTTTTATTGGGAAAATAGGTTTCCCTAGTCGCTTAAAAATGTAGTCTGCTGCACGATACGCACGGTCTTCACACTCTTGATCGCGATAAATTTCGTTTGCCATTCTTAATGTACGAGAATGAAACTATATCAAAAGCATCCGTCCTGTCAACACTTCATCTCAAAAAAAATCCACCCAATTGTTGGGTGGTTAGAGTGGCGCTGTTACGCCTCTTTGAAGTCGATAAGCTCTTTGAGTACTTTCATGTACAGTGCAATTTGTTTGTAATCCCGCCCAAGAACCGCTGAGGTGAGGTGCCGATAATGATGCGCTCCAACACCGTGCTCAAATGCTTTGCGAAAAATTTCAAGAGCATCCAAAAGTTGTTGGAGGCGTCCGGCATCCGCTTCGTTCTCTAGTGCGTGCTCGAATGCAGCAAGCTCTTTCATGAGCTTGCCTTCTTGAGCTCGATATATTTCTTGCAACCTTTCTGGTATATCAGGGAGATTCCCCAATTCAGCTATTGAAGCTGCTATGCTGAAGGTATCTGGTGTAGGTGGCAAGCCTTCAGGTAGAGCTCCAAAAGGCTCCGATAATCTGCTTTCATCATCCCAAGTCTCATCGCCTGAGCTATAGTCCCTTTCCCGTGATGGTCCGGGCGGCAACGGAGGAGGTGGAGGAGGAAGCGGAGGATCTTTTTCCGGTTTTTCCAATTCCTCATCCGCACGATGCTGCGCATCGGTAGATCCAGGCGCGGGATCGAGATAGCCGGTTTGTGCATCTGCCAATACAGGTAATGTTCCGGTTCCGCTTGCTGTCGATGCGCCGGTAGCACTTGGTGTGTTAAGCATGGGCATTAACAAAGAACGTATGAATGTGCATGGTCTTTTTCATGTTCTACGCTATCTCTTTTATTAATAAAAGTCAAGTATATTTCCATGACAGACATCGTATATTCATTGACACTCGTGCGCACTCTATTTATACTCACTATTGATGAGTATTAATCACTTTTAATCAATATCTATCAATAGTATGCGCAATACAACACAACTGCGTTCAATGCCAGTTACAAAAGCACGCGTGAATCTTGGAAGTGTCATTAAGCAGGCTTATCTTCAAAAAAAATCCTTTCTTTTGGAAAAGGGCGGTATTCCCGTTGCCGGTATTCTCGGTATTGAAGATTTTGAAGATTGGCTGGAGGTATCAAATCCTTCGCTGCGTAATGATATTCAAAAAGGCTACGAGGAATATAAGCGAAAAAAAACAAAACCACTCAAAAAACTTCTTTCAAGTCTTCCTTAAAACGCCGTAGAAATACTGCGTTATGGCCACACCCTACCAACTTCATACCACCTCCCTATTTGTACGGGATGTTAAACATTCTCTTAAGAAAAATCTGCGTCTCAAGCTCATCGTCGAAAATGCGCAAAGCATTCTTGAATCAGATCCCTACAACCGATCTGGACATCATAACATCCGAAAGCTTCAGGGATTAAAAGTCGGAGAAGGTATCTTCCGGCTCCGCATCGGTGATTATCGAATTCGCTATGACATTATAAAAAATGACGTCGTTCTCTACTCGTTTCGTGATCGAAAGGATGCTTACCGTTAACTGGCAATAAAAAACCGCCCTATCAATGAGAGCGGTGTAGATTTTGCTTCTAATTGACTGCGTGAAGGACGGTCCCGATGCCTATGCAATAATCCTCTTTTCGTATTTCATCGAGAGCGCGGCGCAGATGGCGTTGATTGCTTGGCTCGGTGAGAGTGATCATTTCTTCCTCTCCTTCTCCTTTGCCCTCATGGGGTTGAATAAATTGTTCAACACTCACGCCGTGATTGGCAAAGATGCTACCGATCGATCCAAGTACGCCCTTCCTGTTGTGTACGCTCATGCGAATGTAATGGCAACTCATATATTCGTCCGATCCGGCAACGGCATATCCCGACCAGGAATTGTCTTGCATGCGCTCGGTTGGCGTTCGAGTAAGCGCGGTGAGAACATCAGACCAAAGCGAACTTGCTGTCGGTCCGGGACCGGCACCCCTGCCTACAAGCTGTGTTTCACCAAGCGGTTCGCTTTTCAGATAGAGTCCGTTCAGAGATCCGCCAACATTGCGCAGCAAATGATACGCGGGCACATACGCCGGTGCAACCCATGGATGGACCGCACCATCAAGAACTCGTGCCGAAGCGATAAGCTTAAACGCGCTACCATACTTTTTAGCATAGAACCAATCCTCCTCTTTGATCGCGCCCAAACCCTTCTTCGCCGTCATACCTTCTCGATGAATGGAATCAGGCGGAATATGGGTAGAATATGCCAGCGATGCAAGGATCGAAAGCTTGTATGCGGCATCGTGCCCTTCCACGTCATCAGTTGGATCCGGCTCCGCATATCCCAACCGCTGCGCCACTTTTAAGGCTTTGGCAAACGGCCATCCCCTCTCCATCATCTGTGTAAAAATATAGTTGGTCGTGCCATTCACAATGCCTTCGCAGCAACTGAAATAATTAGGAAGATAACGATTCAACAAATTGTCAATAATCTGAATACCTGCGCACACAGCGGCTTCAAACAGGAGTTTGTTACCAAACGGATAGATATGCTTGCCAAGCTCGTGCCAATATTTTGCAAGAACTTTCTTATTGGCGGTAACAACGATCTTGCCATGCTCAAGCGCTGTTTTGATAGCGTAATATTCGGCCTCCTCATTGCCAAGCACACTCACAACTATGCCAATGCGGGGATTCTTTACTGCCTCATCGATATCCGTCACAAGCATGTTCTCGGGTACGGATTCAGTATGCTTTGACGGATCGCGGACAGCTACGCAAACAATGCTGACATCGGTCCCCGTCAGCCGTGCATAATAATCGCGATTCAGACGGTACTGCCGATAGAATTCTGAACCTATGGTGCCATGTCCCAAAAGTGCAATGCTTTTAGCTGTCATTGTAAGGTACGTCTTGGATCACCTTAGAGATTTTTGGTAAAAATGCAAGTGTGCCGTATTAAAAAAGTCCCTCGGAAGGGACTATAGGGTAATCTTACGCTGCGAAACTGGCGAGAATGTCACGAATCATGGCGTTGTCGCTGGCATCTGCGATCTTGCGAATACGGTCGTAATCCGGAAAGAGTCCGAGTTCTAGCCCGGCGCGAACCATCGCAAGTTCATCGAGTATCTCTGGTAAACCCGAAAAAGAAAGGATGACCCTATTGCCACGCACCGCTCCGCCCCACTTTTTCTCATCGGGATTACGGCTCTGAAAACTACTGACATGGTCGGGGTACTGCTGGAGGCGCCTTCCTTTTTCTTGGCTGTAGTTGAAGCATGCCTCTCCGCGCCCAGGTTCGGACTGCTCGAACGATCCGACCTTGAGAATAAGATGTGGCGCAGGGTCAAAGAAATCGAAGAGGGATACAAATCCTCCTGCGCGCGATGGTTGATTCAGCTCTTGAATCGTCACGGTAACTGCCAATATAATACTGTCTACACAATGGGGAATCGATAGCTTCAATGCGTTTTCGCTCATCATGAATGTACGGTATGGCGCAGTTAACCATGATTTTCTGTTCCTGTCAAGATTACTAAAGTAAAAAACTCACAGTGTCAGGCGCTGTGAGTGTTGTGGACGATCTCAAATATCCTATTTGCTTGCTGGGTTTCCGGCAGATCGGCAAGCATGGTACGGATACCGGTCTTATCGTCGAGAAGACGCATCATGAACCCTGCAACCTCATACCTTCCGACAAGCGTTTCAGGAAAGGGCAAGAAGGTAGCAAGTTGCTGCATAAAGATCTCATTGGTATTCCACCCAAGCGCTAGCAGCTCGTTCACATACGCAGCCGTGAATGCATTATTGTGAAATGAGATTATCTCCCCGTTAACATCACTGAATAACGACAAGCTTCCGTGAAGTACAAATCTGCATCCGTCCATTCCCACTATAACTCCGGGGCCATAGAGTTGTTTACGGAGTTTTTCCCAATAGTTCTTGTCGCTCTTATCGGTAACTTCACTGAGTGATTTGACAAATGCATGCGGCGTTTGTGCGCGCAGTATTTGAAGCACCGGAAAGGATTGGTTTTGATTTGAAAAGAACCGTAGTTCTCCAACTTGTTCAATGCGATCCAGAATACTTAGATCTTCAATCTGGCTCATTGTTTACGTGCAACATTTGATGCAATGATAGTGCGATTTTTTGAAAATGTCAAGTGTACACGCCGTGGTCGCCACACACGAGAAATACTGCTTCATCGGAAGACGCATACACAAAAACAATCCTGTATTCAAAATTAACTGAAAAACTCCATCGCCCCCGAAGCGCGCCTTTGAGTTTGTGGGTTTTGAGAAATGGGTGTTTTGAATCTCGTTGAAAAAGTGTAATTTTTTCTTTGATTTCTTCTTGAAGTTCTTTGGGGAAAGTTTTGTATATGCGAACAAACGTTGGCGTGTAGCTTACGTTCATAATTTGGCAGCCAATGCATCGAGATCTCCTCGCAACACTTTGCCATCGCGCATCTCCTGCTCGGCAAGTAACACATCAAGCACAGCATGCTCCTCGATATAGTGCTGCAATGCACGGCGGGCAAGGTCTGCTTTATTTGCGGCCTTTCCTTGACGGACCAATTCCCCTACTTTTTTAGTCAATTGCGCTGTAAGCGGCACCGTAAGAAGCCCCATAGCTTTTTAAGAAGTTAATATATTATAGTATTATAATATAGTACATTGGTGTTTCTGTCAAATTAAAAAGGCCTCGACATGGTTTGCCGAGGCTGCACTTGGGTCTGTTCGAGACCCGCACTCTAGTGCTTGAGCGCGGGTGGTGCCTTCGGACCGATCTGGATCCATGCGACTTGATTCTTCGCACCAGGGAGCGGCTTGACTACGACGACTTGCGCGTCGTTGATGTAGCCCCGCTCGAGGTCTGCGAAGTACCACTTGCCGTTCCGGACATAGACCGGTCGGAACTCCTTCGGCAGCGGAGATTTGCCATCCCGCGGCCAAAGTTCGTAGGTAGGCGGGTTCGTCGACGTCCACTTGCCTTCGGTGTTGGCGAAGGGACGCGCCGGATCCGATACCACGAGTGGCATGAGTTTGCAGAACCCCTTACCAGGAACCACGCCGAGGTGCGGCCCCAAGAAGATGATCTGCGCCAGGAGGTCGGACTTCCAGCGGATGTCCACGTACATCCGCTGACCCTTGTCGTTGAACTTTGGCGGCAGCGGGTCGCTGACCACCTCTGTCTTCTTGACTTGGGGTTTGGTGTTGGTATTGACAGGAATGCCCTTGACGATGACGCCGCCCACACCTTCCGGCATGGCTGGCATCTCGGGTTTGGGCTGAACCACCGCCGCGACCGGCGGGGGTTTCTGGGTCGTGTAGTAGTAGCCGACTGCGCCGCCGATGACTCCGACTGCGATTGCGGCTACGCCAACCATGGTGCCGCGCTTCATGTGCGCTTACCTCCCCTAGTGAAATGCCAGAAACCCATGTTTCCAGCGTACGATACTACTACTATACATGAACGGTAAAATTTGTCAAGTGCTGTCTTGACTAATTACAGAAAGTCCCCTGTCATGATATACTTATGTATACCCTTCACTTCCTATTGTAAAACTCTCCCGTGGGGTATTTGTCTGAAGGGTCCTACGGAGCCCGACGGGGCGAGTAAGAGTGGGTTTTTAGCAGAAAACTACACGACCCGACAGACAATTACCCGAGGTGAAGAGTTTTACGGTTTAACGTTTTTTTGATTCAGTATGAAACGCCATTTACATTCAGGCTTCACACTTCTAGAGCTCATGCTCGCCATAGCTATTATTGCCGTTATTGCCGTGGGAGCCATTACACTGGATATCCCGGCTCAACAGCGCAACGATTTGGATACTGTGCGCAATTCTATTATCCAAACACTCCACTCCGCCCGCACAAAAGCGCGTGCAGCTGACGGCGATGCCCAATGGGGAGTGTCCATTCAACAATCGACATTTGTACTGTTTAAAGGCGCATCCTATGCGAGCCGCGATGCGTCATACGACGAAGCAACCGACATTCCCCAAACACTCGCTCCCTCAGGTCTTGGGGAACTCACTTTCGCAAAACGCACCGGTGATCCTGCGCAAACAGGAAGTATTACCCTCACATCAAAAACCAATGAACAGCGAACGATTACCATCAATGCCAAGGGTATGATTGATTATTAAACTATGATAAAGGAAGTATCACGTGGATTTGTACTTATCGAAGCCATACTTGCCGGAGCATTGTTGGTGCTTGTCATCAGCACATTTGTGATAGCAGCTATTTCCGGACAAGAATCACTAGCGGTATCGGGAAAACGCAATCGCGCAATCCTTCTGGCACAGGAAGGCTTGGAAGCAACCCGCAATATCCACGATGAAGGCTTTGCCAATCTCGGTGATGGCGCTCATGGCCTTGCGATTGTGGGCAATCAATGGAGCTTTTCCGGAACCCAAGACTCAACCGATGCATTTACCCGCCAAATCACCATTGCGCCGGTCAATGACACTACAAAAGACATTGCGTCCACTATCACATGGCAACAAAACGCCCAACGACCCGGAACCGTAACACTTACCACGCGCATGACAAACTGGCTTGCAAGCGTCATTTCATGGCTCAATCCATTCAAACAATCCAGTCTTAATGTGTCCGGCACTGAAGACGGCATCAAAGTCCAATGGAGTGGAAACTATGCCTACGTCGTACGTGCAAATGGATCGCCAGATTTTGTTGTGGTGGATATTTCTAATCCCGCGAACCCTACGGTCGCCGCATCGCTTACTCTGACAGGTAATCCGAAAAATATCGCTATCTCCGGTTCCTATGCATATATTGCGTCGACAGCCGATAGCCAAGAATTACAGATTATTGATATCTCCACGCCAACTTCTCCAACCGTAGTAGGCACATACAATGCAAGCAATGGCGCCAACGCGCAAGGGGTTTTTGCAGTCGGAAGCACCATATATCTTGTCCGCGAATCAAGCTCTTCGGATGAACTCATCATCATCAATGCCGCCAATCCCGCATCGCCGACACTTCTGGGATCGCTCAACTTAAGCGCAACCGGATTTGAAATTGCAGCCATCGGCAATCGAGCATATGTTGCTTCCGGACATAACACTCAAGAGTTGCAAATCATAGACATCACGGCGCCGGCTGTGCCATCGCTCATTGGATCATTCGACTTACCGGGCAATACCGACGCGCTGACAATTGCCGGATTTGGAACAGCCGTCTTAATGGGACAGGGAAATACGCTGTATATTATGAATGTTGCAAACTCGGCCATACCGTCAACTTTTGGAACCACCAACGTAAGTGGCACGGTGAATGACCTTTCGCTTGGCACTGCCAATACCCTTGTGTTTGCTGGCACGGCTGCAGGCAATGCAGAGCTTGCGGTCGTGGACATTGCCGATCTGACCAATAGTTCGATTATTGGAACGGTGAACATCAGTAGTAATAGTACGATCAATGGCGTGGCATATGACGAATTGCATAATAAAACATATGGCGTTAGCAATCTTAATGCTGAAGAATTCATGGTCTTTGCAGCGCCGTAATGCTATGAAAAAAAAGTTTAAAAAAGGATTTACGCTTCTTGAACTTCTTATTTCCGTATCGATTGTCGGCATTCTTGCCGTTGCGATTTCTGATTTTTATATCACCATTGTTTCATCGCGCCTGAAAGCCCAGCAGATTGCCGGTGTCGAACAGCAGGGCGCAAGCGCGTCGCAATACATTGCACAACTTGTGCGAAATGCAGAAGAGATCACTTCTCCCGCAGTCGGCACAAGCGGTAATGCTCTAACACTTGAAGTCACCGATGCCGCCAAAGATCCAACAGTTATTGATGTTTCGGCTGGGCGCCTCCGCATTACAGAAGGGGCGCAGACTTCCGTGTTTCTTACCGACTCACATACAGCTGTTACCAATCCGCTATTCACCAATCTTTCACGCTCAACAACGCCAGGTGTTCTTCGCATATCATTTACCTTAGAAAGTATCAGTCAGTCATCTGTGTATGAATATAATTTCTCCAAAAATTTCGCTTCTTCCGCTGCGTTACGCTACTAGAGGCTTTGTTTCACTGATCGCTGTTATCATTGTTGGCGCTATCGGCATGGCGGTTGCCGTTGCGCTTCTCCTCTCCGGCACCGATGCCACGCGGCAGAGCTTTACTGAAGAACAATCAGCACAGAGTGGCGCACTGCGCGATGCATGCATTGAAGAAGCGCTTGCGCGCATCAAAAACAGCTCATCCTACACGGGAAGTGATACACTTACACTTGGCGCCGGAAGCTGCACATTCACCGTCGCATCGCAGGGCGGGCAGCTGCGCACTATCACCAGCACGGGAACGGTTGGCAGTATTGTACAAAAAGCGCGCGTAACAATCGACAAAATTACGCCGAGTATAACCATCGCCTCATGGCAGGAAGT
>JBBTRI010000011.1:0-1103 GCA_038065255.1 Patescibacteria group bacterium | reverse complement strand
CAGACAGATACCTGAAATGAAAAGTTTGCCATTAAAAAACTACAGTGGGATATCCAGTACTTGCGTTATCAGCCCAATGCCTTTCTCCAAAAAAATGCCAAAAAACGGATACACGGTTGCGTTGATGATCAGTAAAAAAATGATGATATAATTTCCATACTGTTCCAAAAAGTCTGCAATATACATCAGATGATTCGGCAGAAGCGTAGTAAGAATCCGTGATCCATCGAGCGGCGGGATGGGAATGAGATTGAATACGCCGAGTACGAAGTTCATAACCATGAGATTGGCAAAAAACAAAATGAGATAATTTGACGGATCATACACCCCAAGTGCGAATTTCAGCGCAATGGCAAATACAACACACATCAGGATATTAGAAAGCGGCCCCGCTAAACCAACGAGGAGCGGTCCGGTGCGGACATTGCGTAAGTTGAGCGGGTTGAACGGAACCGGCTTTGCCCAACCAAACATCACGGGTGAACCGGCAATCAGCAACAAACCTGGCAAAAAAATGGTGCCCATAGGATCAATATGTGCGATGGGGTTGAGCGTCAGACGCCCCGCTTGATAGGCGGTTTCGTCTCCCTGGAGATACGCCACAAGCGCATGGGAAAACTCGTGCACGGTGAGGCTGATGAGGAGCGCTGCAACAGCTATGCCAATTGGCAAGAGTGTCCCTATTGCAAAATCCATACGTCCATGATATACTTAAGTAGTAAGCAGCGTAATGCTGTGATGTTAGTTTTTTTCCAAAAAGATACTTCTACTCATTATAGTATACCTAGTATGGCACGTCAATGCATGACCTGTCGCCGCAGTTCCCTCAAGGTGATTAGCCGCAGCCATTCCAACCGTCCAACGATCAGACGGCAATACGTGAATCTTCAGAGTCGCTGGATGGATGGCAAACGAGTCGCCATCTGTGCAAACTGCATTAAGACCAAAAAAAAGCATGCAGAAAAAATTGTTCTGGCGGCACAAGCAAAAAAACAGTAGGCGCTCGCCTGCTGTTTTTGCATATTTTTTGGCTCATCATCGGGCTGTCGTATAGTGGTAGTACGCGTGGCTGGGGGTCATGCAGTCGCGGTTCGATTCCGCGC